>CAJXQP010000051.1 GCA_913058275.1 uncultured Gammaproteobacteria bacterium
CGAGATCAGCCTCGGTCTCGTGGGCTCGGAGATGTGTATAAGAGACAGGTCTACGCGCCTGCGAGGAGATCCCCATAGCACAGCAGGCTAGCTGTAACGCCCAGTACCAAAAGGACTATGCTACTTACAAAAGAGAAAGGGATTTCCTGAAAGCTAGTTAGTTGAAACTAGAATTGACTGACGGAGAAGCGATAGCCTGCCCCGCGGACTGTCTGTACTAGTTTGGCGTAATCGATCGAAGTGCCCTCAACCGAGGACAGAGCCTGGCGCAGGCGACGTATGTGCACATCGATAGTTCGCTCTTCCAAATAGACGTTACCGCCCCATACCGCGTCCTGAATATGATCCCTGCTGAACACCTTCTCCTGATTCGACAGAAAGAACTTCAAGAGACGAAATTCCGTAGGGCCCATTTGGATAGGGTGGTCTTCGATCGAAGTGCGATGACTCGTAGGGTCGAGCTGCAGATCGAACACACGCAGCACCTTATTCCTTTGCTTGCCGTCCACGCGACGCAATACAGTCTTGATTCGAGCGACCAATTCGCGCGGCGAGAAAGGTTTGGTTACGTAGTCATCGACGCCCTCGCTGAGCCCCTGCACCTTATTGTCCTCACTAGCCTTCGCTGTCAGCATAATTATAGGTAGATTAGCAGTGATCTCATCGCGGCGTAGCCTGCGCGCCAGCTCGATACCGCTGCCGCCTGGCAGCATCCAATCGAGGAGTACCAAGTCTGGCTTCTTGTCGATTATGGATACGTGGGCATCGTGCGCGTTATCTGCGCTGATGCTACTAAATCCGGCTAGATCGAGAGTAATGCCAACCATATCGCGAATTGCTGCTTCATCATCGACGATCAATATTGTTGATTCAGGCATTTGTGTACCAATAATTCCATTTACCAAAGGGTAGAACTACGTTTATTTAACCAGCAGTATATTACAATTACGTGACACTCGAGCGAGTATTCGAGATTTATTAGCGCGCCAGTTAACCCGTAAGTCGTTGTTTCAAAATCACTTTTATAAATTAGACTGATACTAAGCGAGTTACGAAGAACGTTCGGTGACGCCCTAGAACTGGTAGTCCATCTGGATACTAAGCTCTCTGCCCCGATTTAATCCGGTAGTAATGAAACCGCCCTGTGTGACTTCACTCGCTTCGTCTAATAGATTCTTACCCTTAAGCGTCATTCACCAGTTGTCGGTGAATTCAATCATGACGACGCTGTTTAGCTCGCCGAAGGGCTGCTCAATCAGATCCGGAGCGCCTTCGATGCCCACCTCAGAGATGCGCTCACCGAAGTAATGATAAAGCAGCGTCGCCGTAGTACCGGAGAATGGCTAGTAGCCTATCTGGGCGAACAACCAATCCGACTGCCCCTGCAGTGCGCGGGACGTGCTAGTAAGAACGTTGCGGTCTTTCTCTGCGATCGTGACGTTAGAATCAATGAAGGAGACATTAGTCTGGATATAACCAGCCGCAGCAGTACGAGGTGGAGTTCAAACTCGCGCGCGGGAATCTGGTGGTGTTTCCGGCGTGGTTACGCCATGGAGTCCGGCCCTACACTGGCAAGCGCGAACGCATCTCTATCGCTATGAATATCGACGCGCAGCGTAAAGCTAAAGTTTGAAAGGAGGTAGTGCTAGGCTACTCTGAATGTCGCCTTCTTGAATTTATAGCGATTGACTAGGTTCATCAATCTGGCCAAACCTGCGGTGAACGTCAATGGGCTGTCCAACACAGAAAAACAGAGACAACCTTCTTTAGAGCGCGGCTGATGATTATGTTGTGCGTCTCGAATGATGAAGTCCGAAGTTTTGTATTCTCCTAGCTCATCCTCGAAACTGCCATCCAAAACCAGAGTTGATTCACTGCCCTGATGGGTATGCACAGGCACCTTACACCCGGGAGCCATGTAGATCAATTCACACTGCGTCTCATTGTCTATAAAAAGCTGGGCCTCACTAATACCGCCCGCTACCTTCTTCCATTTCAGACCCTGAGACGCCGCTTTCGCAAGAACCTTAGGTAGCTTAATGCTGTGATCCAGCACATCGATGTCTACCTCAACCAAGTCCTCGATCGGCGCAGACGTTATTTGCGGAGATGTCACGATGCCCGCCACCATATTCACATAGTCGGCGGCTTCGCTAGATTGATCAGATTGAACCGCGCTGCTGGGGTCAACCCAAGAGGATACCGCAAGAGCTTGCAGCTCTTTGGCCTTGGCACTGCAAGATTCACACAGTTCCATATGCGCGGATACAACTACGCTATTTCCTGTAGTTAGTTCGCCTTGAACGAACTGATTCAGCAATTCACTGGATGGGTGCAGTTTTACTTCGGTATTCATGGTAATCCTCTTTTACTAATTCTCTCGTAAACTCAGTAACAAACACTACCTCTATGGGCACTGCTAAATTTAGGTTACTGGTCGACGCCAATCAAATTTCGGAGCTTCGCCACACCGAGGCGTAGACGTGATTTCAGAGTTCCTAAAGGAATC
Source organism: uncultured Gammaproteobacteria bacterium (assembly GCA_913058275.1). GTDB lineage: Bacteria > Pseudomonadota > Gammaproteobacteria > Pseudomonadales > Pseudohongiellaceae > UBA9145. The sequence continues at coordinate 2,510 of CAJXQP010000051.1, forward strand.
TGTAAATACGCGGCCGCTTCCTCATGAGTGCGATCCTTAATATATATTTGTTCCACCACTGCACGCTGCGGATCAGAAAGCTGATCGAAATAGCCCTCTATTAGACTTAACTCAACTTGCTGCCCACCTATGTCTTGGTGAACCATAGTGGGTTCAGCTCCAGACTCGAGCGGCCAAATATCGTCGGCACTAATACAGTTCGGTTGCCGTTTCTGCTTACGCAACATATCAAAACAGCGGTTACGACTCAGCGTGAAGATCCAGCCCTTTGCCGAGCCCTTGTCTAGGTCATACAGGGGCGCTTTCTGCCAGACGTTCAGCAAGGCTTCTTGGATGAGATCGTTGGCCAATTGCTCATTACGCGTGAGCTTCATGCCCAAAGCGAAGATCTTCTTCGCGAATCGCTCGAACAGTTGATTGAACGCATCGATATCCTGACTGTTCCCTACTGCAATAAGCAGGATTTCATCAGATACGACAGAATCTTCGGCGTCTATGTTTGGCTTGGGGGTGTCCATTGAGGCTAGTCTAACAGCTAGACCGCCGTCTTTGTTAGAGACACTTTGCTTTGCATAATTTATATACATAGAAAATAACTACGCATTGGCTAGAGGGCTAGATCACTGGAGACGTAAAAAATGCAGTACTAGGGCAGAATCTCCAGATTTCCCATAGTATTGACGGGGCTCAAGGCCAGAATCGGCTACACGCTCATATACGGCTTAAGCGCCTCGAGTCGATATTCGATTTCCGCGATCTGCTGTTCAGAGAAACTATATTCTCCACGGCGCGAGTTCGTGGTCTTGAATACACCGCGCTTGCGCAGCACATACAGCCTAACACCTGGAATCAATGTGTCGAGATTCTGAATCAATAATAGCTTGCTGTAGCATTCTCGGAGCTCAACCTGACGTCCTTCGAGATGAAGCTGCCAGAGGCGCGCATAGACATCTCCATACATGGTGCCGCCAGTCATCACCCCATCGGTGCCGATGCGCATCTCATACAGCCACCCTCTTCCTAGGGTTGCACCGAAGACGCTGAGAATCGGATCCGGCTGGAACTCTTGCAATGCCAACATGCGGGTATGCACATCGCCATATTCTTCCTTTATATACCCACACTGCGGAAAGTCACGGGCAAGCTGTACAAGAAAGTCGATCGGCAACTCAATTTCCGGGCCACCACTGGTTTGCACGAAGATAGGCCTGGAGGTGATTTCGCAAAGCGCTGCATAGTAAGCGCGAATCTGCGCAAGCGAATCGGCCGAGGTCGGTGGAATGGCAATCATGCCATCGGGCTCGAGTGATTCGGCCACGCGTGCATACTCCAACATGCTTGCCGTGTCATCGGCTTGCACACCAAGGGTGAGGGACATGCTGCGGCCACGATTGGCCTCGGCAAGCACCTCGAATCCGCGCATGCGTTCTGCCTTTGTTAGATAGCGTTGTTCACTGGAGTTTTGTGGCCAGACGATTCCCTGAACGCCACACTGATCGCAGAAGGCAACTTCCTTAACCAGGTCTTCATAGTCCACTTCGCCCGATGCAGTATAGGGTGTGCTGAGGATCATTAACGCACCGCGCATTTGCTTGTCAGCGCTGGCAGCCAGAAGGCTACCGAAGGGCAAGGAACTGGTAGCGGCCATGCCTGCTAGAACTTGGCGCCGAGTTAGCAGTGAGTCAGTTGACATACTCTACTCTCCTGGTGGGCAGCTTACGGACTCTTTGATTCAGCCGAATCTGTTCCACTCTTATTTTTGACTATTGGGAAAACACTTTCTATTTCTTTTCCTTGCGACGCGTCAACTCATTCTCAATAACCCCGACGTTCCTGTCTAATAACTCGCGCGCCGATAGCAGCTTACTTTCTAATATCTCCAGCTCTTCATTACTGTCATCGGTAAGCTCGTTGCGGAAGATGCGGACACGCTAGTTAACAGCCTCTGTGTAACTGGAATTTGTTTCAACTAGTAAATCATCTAACTGATCCTCAGTATGAGGAATAATCGTTTCGGGAAAAAGTTTCTGTTCTAGAATTTCACAAACACCGCTTTCGAATATCTCATCGATAGACCGTGCCACGAATATTTCCATGTTGTCGCGGAAGTACTTGGAGCGCACCGAGTTATCCGCGAAGAAATCATCGATGACTTTTATGTTTTTCTTATTACACTCGAGAAACTGATCGCCATCTTCCAGGTTCTGGGGAACGTTAAACTTAATCGTTCGGTACTCAGGTTCGATTTCCCGAAGATACAGATTCACAGCACGAGCCACGAGTGCCCGTTTCGCTCCCGTCAGTGTGTTCCAAGCCCGCTAATAGTACCAATCCACAATACTACTGGATGAATATCCATGGAACGATGGCCGCATATTAAATACTTTCATAGTCGATTAGCCTTAAATGCTGTGAACTTGATCTATTGATAACCCTTAACTAACTGGAGTAAGACCTAGAAAACAATACCGATTCGCAAAAAAAGGCAAATCTATCTTTATTACTGATGTTGGCTTTCACAGCCTACCTAGTCTTTTTGTAGGGATTTAAGCTTTCGGGCGCTACTGAAACTGAGATTCTCTCCCCAATATTAGTAGCGGCCATTTTTCCTTCCTCCCGTACGATAGTCTGTAGTTGTTATGCTTTCTAGCATAAGACCCCACCCGCATCCACAGCTGAGAGAATTGTTTCCTTATGTACGCAGTAATTGGTTAGAATCCAGACATCGATCGAATTTACTACCCAAAGAGGTAATTCCCATGAGCTGGCCAATAACAATAACAACGTCTTTGCGCACACTTAGCCTAGCAACACTTACTCTGCTGCTTAGCTGCAGCCCTGAGCCCGAGCCCACAGCCCCCGAAACGACCGATTCACTGGCTATTGTGGAGCCGTTGGCAGAACAGGCCAATCCATCTGGCGAGGGCGAATGGGGATCCTTCGCCGCCGACAATGGCCAGTCGAAATATACCAGCCTAGATCAAATCGATGCCAGCAATGTAGCAGAGCTCGAAATCGTCTGGAGAAGGCCGGCGCTAGATGCCTACTACTCCGCTATGAATCCAGCGCAGCGCTATACCTCCACCTGGTCATCTGCACCGATAGTGAAGAATGGCATTGCCTATGTGCCAAATGGAGTGGGTCTAGTCGAGGCTTTCAATCCTGGCACCGGCGAGACGACCTGGGTTCAGGAACCCCACGGTGGAGCTGAAGGATTGCCTGGAGCAAATACCAGAGGCGTTGCCTACTGGAGTGAAGGCAACGACCGACGCATTTTGGTGCAACGCGGCGTCTATCTATACGCCCTAAATGCCGACACTGGAGAACCGATAGAGGGCTTCGGTATCGATGGCCGTGCCAATCTGCAGTTGATGCCTGAAGGTTCCGAGCGATTTCGCTGGGGTGGCGTACCGACTGTTGTGCGCGACATAGTCCTCATCGGGCAATCCATGTCAGACACGTTCTCTAACAAAGAAGCCTTCCGCGGCGATGTACATGCCTTCGACGTACGCACTGGCGAATTGCGCTGGACTTACAACACCATTCCACAAGAAGGACAGTTCGGCACAGCTAGCTGGCAGGACCGATCTTGGTCCTACACCGGTCACTCACCAGTCTGGGCACTGTTCAGTGCCGATGCAGAGCTAGGCCTAGTGTATATGCCTATTTCCTCCTCAACCAATGACATGTATGGCGGCCATCGCATCGGCGACAACTTGTTTAGTCAGTCTCTAGTTGCAGTAGATGTAGAGACCGGCGACCGGGTTTGGCACTACCAAACGGTTCATCACGGCCTTTGGGACTACGATCCGCCCGCCGCACCAATCTTGATGGACATCACCGTAGATGGCGAACCAGTAAAGGCGGTAACACAGCTCACTAAGCAGGCCTTCGCATTCGTTTTCAATCGCGAAACAGGCGAACCTATCTGGGAGATAGAAGAGCGAGAAGTACCACAGTCCGACGTACCGGGCGAAGTCACCTCGCTCACACAACCCTTCCCGACTCGACCTGCTCCTTTCGATCGTCAAGGAGCAACCGTTGATAACCTAATCGATTTTACGCCGGAGCTACGCGCCGAAGCGCTAGAAATTTTTAACAACTATGTGACCGGCCCTCTTTTCACACCACCCTCTATCGCCAGCGATGACCCAAATGGCACCTTGGGAACAATCCAATTGCCAGGCTCGCAGGGTGGTGCAGATGTTCAGGGCGCCGCCTTTGATCCAGAAACCGGATACTTGTACATTCCGTCAATAACGTCACCTTTCGTTGCCGACATTTTACCCGGCGACCCGGAAGTTACGAATCTCAGCTATGTGAAAGGCTCGAGACGCTGGATAGCAGGGCCTCGCGGACTGCCTCTATTCAAACCTCCCTATGGGCGCATTACGGCTATCGATATGAATACCGGAGAGCATGTGTGGATGGTGCCAAATGGAAATGGCCCTACCGACCATCCTGATCTAGTAGATTTGGACTTAGGCCCTCTTGGGCTACCAGGACGACCGACGCCACTGCTAACCAAGACCTTGCTGTTCCTCGGCGAGGGACTCACCAACCAGCGACCTGGCGGCCGAATCCCATTTGATATGCCTGTCGAGATTGCTACAAATAGCGGCGGCCCAATGTTCAGAGCCTACAACAAAGAGTCAGGTGACGTTGTTTGGGAGATCGAATTAGAAGCCGGAACATCAGGGCCTCCAATCAGCTACTTACATGACGGTGAGCAGTACATACTCGTCGCGATCGGTGACCGAGAGTACAGCCCTGAACTCGTCGCCTTTAAACTGCCATAAAAAAAGCTGGCGCGTATTCCGCGCCAGCTTTTTTAGCAGCTTCGAAAGTCTTATCTTCGAAGATCAATCGGGCTGTTTGACTGTCCGTAGATAAGGCTTAATAGTTTTAAAGCCTTCCGGGAACATTTCCTTCGCATCCTCATCGGATACTGAAGTCACGATTATCACATCATCCCCATCCTTCCAATTTACTGGCGTCGCCACCTTATGCTTTGCGGTTAACTGCATGGAATCAAGCACGCGCAGTATCTCGTCGAAGTTTCTCCCAGTGGTCATCGGATAGGTCAACATCAACTTGATCGTCTTGTCAGGGCCAACGACAAACACAGAGCGAACCGTCGCGTTCGTGGCCGCCGTGCGCCCATCCGAACCCCCCGGCTCATCAGCTGGCAACATATTGTAGAGCTTAGCCACATTCAGATCGCTATCACCGATCATCGGGAAGTTCACCGCATGACCTTGGGTCTCTTCTATATCCTTAGCCCAAGCCTCATGGTTATCCACTGGATCGACACTCAGTCCGATGACCTTGCAATTGCGCTTGGTAAACTCACCTTCTAGCCCAGCCATATAACCCAATTCGGTAGTGCACACTGGAGTAAAATCCTTAGGATGAGAGAACAGCACACCCCATTGATCCCCAAGCCATTCGTAGAAGTCGATTTCTCCTTGGGTGGTTTGTGCCCGAAAGTTTGGGGCAGCGTCGTTGATTCGTAATGACATGGAGGTCTCCTAAAGTTTCACTATAATTCGCTACGAGTTGATAAGACAATTTGTGCGAAGAGATTTGAATAATGTGTGTCTTAAACTCACAGATCGAGCTGACGGAATAAAATAAAAATACTGGGCGCCCTATTTTGTGCACTCATAGACAAATGCCGGGGGCATATTTCGGAACGTGAAATCTAATTTCACTTTCTTGAAGATTGGCTTTAACTCCGCGTAGTTACTCAAACTGTACTGAAACTGCAAAAAGCGGCCGCCCTCACGTAAATTCGATCTCGCTGATTTAAGAATTCTCTTGACGACTTCATTATCGATCAAAGCCAGAGGCAGACTGGAAACAATGTGGTCTACTTCCTCTATATCAAGATCATCGAGTATGGTTCGAATAGACGAAGCACAGGCGTTGACCACGCGCAGACGAGGATCTTGTAGCGCTTCTAACTGACCAATGAAATCACTGTTCACTTCGAAGCAAATCAAAACGCAGTCTGTGTGCATTCGTTCCAAAATAGAACGTGTAACACATCCGGTGCCAGGACCCAGTTCTATAATGCAGCGTGCCGATGTGAAGTCTATAGGAGCAAGAAGTGTCTTAATCAAAACTTTTGAACTGGGCGTAATTGTCCCAGAAGTTTTAAAGCTTCTAATCAGATTCAGCGAATCACTAAATTTCAATCTTGCGTTCATATTCTAAGCCACTCGCCAATTTCGGCACCGAGAAAAACGTACACGGCTACTAAGGGTAATTCGCCCAGTAATAATGCTGTAAGAATTTTCCTCAGCGGCATCTTGGCAACCCCCGCAACATAGCAAACTGCATCCGTGGGCACTAAGGGAAAGAAAGACCAACCAACTACAAACCAAAACGCATTCTTATGCTGCATTTTGCTCTTCAGGATCGCGATTTTTTCGGGGTATTTCTCCTCCAGCAACCTATCGTAGCCGCCAAAAGAGGGGAAACTGTATACTAGGAATGCCCCAACCACAACTCCGGCGAGAGATATGGCAAACACCAAAAAAGGCCATTGCGGAAAGGATATAGCTCCAGCTAAAACAAATGGAGTACACGGTATCAACAATACTGCACGGGTTAGCGACATCAATACATAGATAATGAGTGCCATCGAGCCCAGCTGACCGAGCAATTGCGATATGGATTCGCGCGTCAACAACTCCGGATAAATAACTAGCATTCCTAAAATCATAGCCACCGCGATGAGCCAGACGGTATTGAGGTGCTTGATCATAGGGATTCCAAAAAACGTTGTCGAAACTGGGCTACAGCTCTATTACAGCACCGAGAGTTTAAGACCGCAAAGGCAACGGCGCAAGCTTTCCTAGATTTGCAGTCAGACTTACTGCTAGCACGTCATATAGGCAGCCACCACAATCGATAAGTTAAATGTCGTTGATCTAACCCTATTTTCCCTCAATTCGGTTACGCTGGTCGTCACCTGAGCGCATCGGGCAACATGGTTCCACGCTCTGCTTTTCTGCGCTACTATGGCTCAATGCTCCAACACCGATTCATAGATTCTGCTTTGAGAAACCCCGATAAAATTGCCTTCATCGATCGCAGCCTCGGCCGCAATGTCAGTTACTCTCAAGCACTACTCGCCTCACTCATACTGGCCCGCCGATTCAAAAAACTAGAGAGAGGTCGCATTGGAGTTATGCTCCCGACTTCTTCCGCTGGCGGACTAGCAGTAATCGCCGCACTGATGGCCGACCGCACGCCGGTAATGATTAACTATTCGACCGGCGCTGAAAAGAACTGCCTATACGCGCAGGAACAGTGTGACTTCCGAGTCATTGTTACGGCCAAGGCCTTGTTGGACAAAATCGGCTGCAAACAATTGCCTAACATGGTGTTCATCGAGGACATGCTTGGCGCGCTAGGGACATTTGAAAAAGGGCTAGCATTTATAAAGTCTAAACTCCCCCGTATTTTGTTGAAAAGAGCCGCCGGTAAACCGAACCTAGGTTCTCCCGCGGTAATTCTATTTACCAGCGGCAGCGAGAAAGAGCCGAAGGTTGTACAGTTAACACAGCGCAATATTCTTTCTAATATCGATTCCTTCTCAGAGATGATGGATATCTATGATATGGACAATCTGCTGGCGGTCTTGCCCTATTTCCATGTCTTCGGTCTAACAATCAATCTTTGGACACCTTTGTGCCTCGGCATGACCTCCATCACCTATGCCAATCCACTTGAATTCAAGACAATCGCGAAGATCATTAGAGAGGACAAACCAGAACTTTTGGTAGGAACGCCGCTGTTTCTCGAGGGCTATGTCAAACAGTCGAAGCCCGGCGATTTCGCCAGTATCAAGCTGGCAGTTTCAGGCGCCGATAGATGCCCTGAACATTTAAGAGCATTTTATAAAGAGAAACATGATATCGAGATCATCGAAGGCTATGGCACAACGGAAACATCTCCAGTGATATCCGCCAATCCACGTGGTGCCAACAAACCCGGCAGCATTGGCACACCGATACCTGGTACAAAGATAAGAATTCAGAACCTGAACAGCGGAGAAGACTGCCCCAATGGCGAGACAGGCAAGATCCTCGTCAAGGGCGACGGGGTGATGCAGGGCTATCTCAATGACGTAGAAGAATCTTCGTTAAGGCTCAAATCGGGCTGGTACGATACCGGAGACTTAGGCTATCTCGATGAAGATGGTTATCTATGGCACAAGGGCCGACTGAAACGCTTCGTAAAGATTGGCGGAGAGATGGTGTCCTTAGTCATGGTCGAGGAGACCATGAATGAATTAACACCACTGGGGGTTGAGTGCTGCGCCGTAGAGCTACCCGACGCCAAACGCGGCTCGAAGATAGTCGCGGTAACGAATTCCGAAATAGATAAACAGGATCTCAATAAGCGCCTTTCAAGGGCTTTGCCCAACCTGGCTTTGCCTAAGAAGTACGTACACGTGCCCGAATTTCCAAGAATGGGCAGCGGTAAGACGGACTTTCGCACTCTTACTGAGATCGTGCGCGCAATGGACGAGAAAGACTAGCCCACTATCTGCATTACAACCGACACAAGCCCCGCTAGAATCAATAGCACTGTCGGTATCCAACCAATGATAAATCCTGCTCCACGTTTTGCCGGATCATTTACATAAGACACAAAGTACATGATTCGACCGACAAGAAAGAACGCGCCCAAGCCCGCTGCGTAAGTTGGGTCACCGAAGTACGCGAAAACAAGTATTGCCGGAATGAAAACTATCAACTGTTCTAACGTATTCATGTGCACGCGGTAATAGCGGTCAAATACCTCGTGACCAGTTATAGCCGGCGCTTTAATATCGTACTTGCCCCTCGCCATACCCACCTTAAAGCTAAAAAATTGATACTCCACTAATGCCAGCAAGATTACTAATGCAACTAATTCCATGACTCTCCCCTATGCTGCAAATGCAGCGATCTATTTTTGAAATATTTAACTACTCTCTATTCTAGAGTTGATCATCCGATCCAAATACTCAATCGAATCGGTGCCGACGATTGGTTCGAACTTAATGTCCGGATGTAAGACTCTCATACTGCCATTTAGCATGCCGTGCGCCGAATTGAGCAATGTGTCCAATATAATTTTGTCTGTGTCGCAGCCTTTTGCCAATTCTACGAGGCGGTCAAAGCCCACTATAAAATTCTCGGCGTGGCGCTTACGAATTTCGGTACCGTAATAGAGGTCGGCGTAATCTACGTCAGCTGCTCCAGCCATCGATAGGAACAGGCGAGAAAAAAGCTCGCTATCCCCACCAGCAAACTGCGTCCAGAATTCTGCCATTTCTTCAGATGAAAAGTTGCTATTGCCAACCGAGCTTTGCGAGGATAGAAACAGCAGGCCTATTACCGAACCCAGCTGCCTTCGCGTATTTTCTGCGATCTTAAAGAAGGTCTCCTGTCGCGCATTCATCTCCGTAGCGGCGATAGCCTGGGTCTGTTTCTCTGAGTGGAGGTTATTGCGTCGCAATTCCTCATTATTCTCAGCCAGCACCGACTGCTGAATAAACAAGCCCACTACCAACCAGAGAAAGGCGAGAAACGCGAATGCCCCTTCTAAGAAGGTGCCCATCTCTTCTATGGGCAGGTCAAGAAAGGAACCCCAGCCTACGTTTCGCGCTATATAGATGAATAGAAAGCAGCACCAGAAGAAGGTGAGGCCAAGAGCAAACCAGATGCGCCAGTCTTTAGGGATATAGGATTTCATGGTGGCCTAGAGTAAAGGGCTAATTAGAATGGGTCAATTACTTCCTCGGGGCTTTTAGTTGGAGCTCAGATCCAACTAGGGAGCGCTACGGCTAACGAAGAGTTCGATGAGATTGTCTCTTATCAGCGGGGCCTCCTCCCACAGCACAAAATGCCCAAGACCCTCGCGAAGCAAGTAGCGCACCTCAGAATTGATCAGCATTCTCTGCATGAACAGGGCATTGCCCGGATGCACCAAACGATCTTTATCTCCTTGCACGATAAGAACCGGCATAGTGAGATCCTGCCAGCGAGGAACCATGGCTTCTAACTGAGGACGCAGCGGCAGAATTTCTGCGTTGGCCCCCTTTAGGCTCGCTCCCAATACAAACCGCGGCAGGACGACGGCGAATCGATTGTACCAACGTGGAGCACTTAACTCTGGATCGCCTGTCGTAGCGACAAATATCAGGCCAGCAATTAACTCGGAATAATTCATCGCGGTGCGCGCTATCACCGGCCCACCATAGGAACTGTCTCTTATACACATCTCCGAGCCCACGAGACCGAGGCTGATCTCGT
>CAJXQP010000052.1 GCA_913058275.1 uncultured Gammaproteobacteria bacterium
GAAGGTGTTAACTATCGACGTCACACGCCAGAGATTCGTCAGCGTGGCGGCGGTAATACTTTGTATGTGTTTCGTTTGCCATAGTGCAATAAGAAAATGGAGCGGGCGACGAGATTCGAACTCGCGACAACTAGCTTGGGAAGCTAGAGCTCTACCAACTGAGCTACACCCGCTTAGGCTTTCATGTAGCGAACAATGATTCTGCGCCAATTCGCTTTGAATGGGAATGCGCAAAATCAGTTTGCGAGGACTAAAAATGGGAAACAAAAAAATCATAAGGTGGTCCTTGATCGGTGTAGGGGTGCTATTCCTGACCTATATAGGCTCTATCGTCTGGTTCGAGGCAAGGCTCGGTATTAACCAACCACAAGGCAGTACTTCATTGGTCATAGCAACATTCAGTGGAGACGAAGAGCGCCATGAAAGAGTGTTAAGGCTTGAAGAGATAGATGGTAATAATTACATCGCAGCCAATCATTGGCCGCGCGCGTGGTACAGCCAAGCATTAGCTAATCCTAACGTCGAGATAAAGCTACCGGGCGAGGAAGCATTCGAAAATTATTTGGCAGTACCATTGGAAGGAGCCGAGGAAGAACATATCAGAGAGGTCTACAGCTTTGGTTTCGAATTTAGATTTCGAACCGGTTTTCCTCCGCGCTATTTTTTGCGACTCGATCCGCAAACGTAAACAGAATTTTCAGCACTGAAAAAAATTAAGGAAGGGAAGTATGTTGTACAGTTTAGGCGAGAATAAAGTAGATATTGCGGGCGAAGATTTTTACGTTGCCCCAAGTGCTGACGTGATAGGAAATGTACGATTGGAAAATAATGCCAGTGTCTGGTTCAACGCAGTAATTCGCGGCGACAACGAACTTATCACCGTTGGGGAGAACTCCAATGTGCAGGATTGCTCTGTACTACATTCCGACGTAGGTTTTCCGCTAACGATCGGCAAGAACGTCACCATAGGTCATAAAGTGATGCTACACGGTTGCACCATAGGCGAGAATTCGCTGATCGGCATCAATGCCGTTGTACTCAATGGCGCAAAAATAGGCAAGAACTGTCTGATCGGTGCGAACAGCCTAGTTACTGAGGGGAAAGAAATTCCCGATGGATCGCTAGTGATGGGATCTCCTGCTAAAGTGGTAAAGGCTTTATCCGCAGAGCAGCAGCTTGGCTTAGCTAGAAGTGCTGAGGTTTATGTTGCGAAGTTTAAACAGTTCAAGGCGGAATTACAGCCGGACGATCGATAACAGTTCTGATAAATGCCATTGATTCATTCTGCATTTATGGATTTTCTTAATCACTCACTATAGAATTTTACTACTATGTTTTACGAACCCAAGAAAAAAAATCACGGCCTGCCCAAGAACCCTTTCAATAGTTTGATTATCCCGCGTCCCATTGGTTGGATCAGCTCCGCTGACGAGTCGGGTATACACAATCTTGCACCCTATAGTTTTTTCAATGCGGTCAGTTACAGTCCGCCAACCGTAATGTTTTCCGGTGGTGTCGGCTCGGCTTCCGACGGCATGAAAGACTCCGTAAGGAATATAGAAGTAACAGGCGAGTTCGTTTGTAATCTAGCCACTTGGGATACGCGCGAGAAAATGAACAAATCTTCAACTACGCTGCCGCCAGAAAGCGACGAAATAGTGCTTTCAGGTTTGACTGCAATACCCTCTGAAATTGTCAGCGCCCCGCGCATCAAAGAAGCGCCAGTGCATCTGGAATGTCGCTATCTAAAAAGCGTTGACATCCCAGGCTGGAATGAAAAGGATGCCTACCGGGTTATATTTGGCGAGGTAGTCGGGATCCACATAAAGGATGAATTCATTACCGAGGAAGGCTTGGTTGATGTGATAAAAATGCTGGCCATCGGAAGATTGGGATACGGCGACTATACTCGTGTAGATAGCGAATCCATATTTAGCATGAATCGTCCTTAGCTGATGGATTGCCGGTTTTAGGACTTTTGTAGAATAAGTCTTTTCGTTCACCAAAGAAAAAGGGTCGCAAGTTTTTTTCAAACTTGCGACCCTTTTTCTGTCTTTATAGCAGATAAATTTGCAGTTCCCTTTTTGTATCAGAAGAGCAAGACTATTTTTGCGGACAGATCAGAAACTTCTCGCCCGTATGCTTTGCATAGTACTGCCGCATAGTTTCGACTTGTAAGGCCTCGCTCAATGAAATTTCATTGGTGTAGTTGCTCGCAAAACTAGTCGTTAGTTCCTTCGCTACCCGCATGCGTAAGCGTCCAGCTACTTCCATGCCAGCCTTAGCAAGGAAATTTGGCAGCAACCAACCGCCAACGCCCCATGCCATGCCATAGCCTCGGTTCAAGGTCGTGGCGGAAGTATCGAGTCCACCATAGAGATAGACCTGCTTGTGTTTGATCGAGCCGTAGATGCTGTAAGCGCCGGGAGTTCTCGCTGCTGCACTTTCCATGCAGGTGAGAATGTTAGAGGCAAGCATGCCGCCGCCAGTTGCATCAAATGCTAACGTTGCCCCCGTTGCGTGAATGGCATCAGTCAGGTCGGCCATAAAACTATCGGCGCTGCTGTTAACTACATATTTGGCACCCATGTCTTTAAGCAGAGTAGCCTGCTCTTCCTTTCGTACAATGTTAACTAGCTCAACGCCGTCAGCCTGACAGATGCGATTTAACATCTGGCCTAGATTGGACGCAGCCGCCGTGTGGATTAGTGCAGTGTGACCTTCCATTCGCATGGTCTCGATCATCGCCAGTGCAGTCATAGGATTAACAAAGCTGGAAGCGCCATCTTTAGCGGTGTGACCTTCCATTAAGGGTAGGCACGCTGAAACTTCTACACAGCGGTATTGGCCGTACATGCCACCGCCCGCTATCGCAACGATCTTGCCGTCCAAATTCTTGGCGGCATCGCTATCTCCAGTCGCCACAACTGTGCCAGCGCCTTCGTTACCTACTGTCAATGCTTGGCCTATTCGTGCCTTCATAATTCGCATACCTTGCTCGGAGACAGGCGCTGTTAGTGCGTCGTCAACCCAGGTGCCCGCGCTCATGTCTGTAAAGCCAAACATCACACCTAGATCGGAAGGATTAATAGGCGTTGCTTCAATTCTGACTAAGACCTGATCCGGGCCAGGCTTGGGTGTTTCTTGTTCTTTTAACTCTAGGCGTAGCTCTCCGGACTCAGTTACGGTGGAGAACATCTGTAGGTAGGTAGGATTTACTGACATGTAGTGCCTCTTTATATAGTGCGTTGGTAATTTAGCGCATTGGCTTGATTTTTTTCAGTTGGGCGATACTAGCTATCACCCTCTAGAAAGCGGCATACAATATAACAGCCCTCAAGCAGGAACGGGACTGATTTATCGACGCCACCTCCAACCCCCCCTTTCTCTAGAGGCTAGTAAAGTGACTAGTGGAGGCAAACTGCCTGAATTAATGTATATTCTTTAAAAGCCGGCCTAATCAGTTTGTTCACCTATATGAAGAATCGTGACGGAGAATCAAAATGAGAACTCTTTTCCCCCTACTGTTAATCAGTCTCAGTGCCACAAGTGCGATAGCGCAGGACTATGCGGCCCCCAAGACCGAATGGGGCGCGCCTAACTTTCACGGTGTGTGGAAACACGCCACGATCATGCCCTTTGAAAGGGCGGTAGAGTTGGGTGAGAAGCGCGCCTATACCGAAGAAGAGGCCCTTGTACTGGAAGGTGCTGTACAACAGAAATTCGAAGTCGCCAATGAGCCCTTGAGCCCTGACCGTGCACCGCCGGAAGTTGGTGAAGCACTGCCATCGCTGGGAAATTACGATCTGTTCTGGCGCGAGGATGCCAAGTTTATTCCTACTATAGACGGCGAATTTCGCACTTCAGCAATTACTGATCCACCAAACGGACGCATGCCTGAGCGTGTTGCCGGATTCAGCGAGAGGATGAATGCCAGACCCGCCAATCGACGCGGGCGCAATAGCGATGGTCCCGAGGGTCGGGGTCTGGGTGAGCGCTGCCTCTTGAATGGAAATTTCGGCAGTCCGGTTATGCGCCCTAGCATCTACAACAGCCACCTGCTTTTTAACCAGTCGCCAGGATATATCAGCATTACCACTGAAATGGCGCACGACACCCGAATTATCAAGATAACGGATGATCACAATCCGGCGGCCCAAACACAGAGGAAATGGATGGGTAGCTCAATTGGGCGCTGGGAAGGGGATACGCTGGTTGTTGAAACTACGCACTTCAATGATTGGCAGACATTGTATGGGGTGCCAACCGAGAACCTCACTGTCGTCGAAACATTTAGGAGAGATTCCAACAACAAAATGATCTATGGCTTCACCGTAAATGATCCAACAGTATTCACCGCTCAATTTTCTGGAGAATATGCGCTTTCAAGAATCAACGAAGAAATTTACGAATACGCCTGTCACGAAGGTAACTATGGAATGACAGGGATTTTGGGCGGCGCTCGCCGCCTTGAGCAGCTTGGGTTAGAGCCTTAGAATACGAAAGATGTGTTAAACAAATAGAACGTAAAAATTAAAGGGGCCAGAGTTTTTCAGTAGGCCCCTAAACTACGGCTCCAGCAGCACCCGATCTTCATTGGCTTCGTTTGAAACAACTATGGCGCGAGTAATTTTTGCAGTGGCTAGAAGAGTGTTAAATTCTTCATCAACAATTTCCAAATGAGCTTGCAGCAGTTCGGCACTCTGCCATTTTTCGGTGAGGCAAATTTCCATTGGGTCTTCCAAGTCTTTCGAGAAGTTGTAGTTGATACAGCCGGCGTCTTCTCTGCTGCGCTGCGCTCTGCCTATGAGAACCTTCGTTACCTGCTCTACTTCATCAAGTGATTCGAATTTTACAGTACCTGTTACGATAATCATTCTTCTACTCCATTTTCTATTTTCAGGCTCTAAGTGCTGCGAAAGTTCTGCGAAAGTTCTGCGAGAGGGCAGCAGATAAAGCTAAGCCGTAAACCGTGTAAGAGCAGAGTAATTCAACAAGCTTAGCTGCTATAACTTGCACCATTGTAAATTGTCGGTCATGCTCATACGCTGAATTTTTTGAGATGGAACACGAATAAAAAAGGAATACCAATATGATCAAGCTAAGAACTCTATGCTCAGCCGCGCTGGCTCTAACTCTATTTACTGCGCTTGGCGCGACCGCGCAGGAAAGGACTTATATCAATTCTAATCATGCATCGCAGGCAGATGTGTCGCCCTTCAGTGGCGCAGTGCTAACTGGAGATACCTTGTACATCTCTGGCACGCTTGGCTTGGTGGATGGAGCAGTACCCGCAGATCCGGCAGCTGAGGCACGCAATGTCATGAACGGTATCAAAGCGCAGTTGGAAGACGCCGGTATGACTATGGACGACCTGACCTATGTACAGATATTTTGCTCCGACCTCTCTCTGTATCAAGTTTTCAACGACGAGTACCGCACTTTCTTTACACAGGAGTTTCCGGCGCGTGCATTTATCGGTGCTGGCAGCTTGCTGTTCGATGCTAATTTCGAAATTCAGGCTATAGCAGTCAAAAGATAGCAGTTTAAAGATAGCGGTTAAAAAGACAGTTCACGAGCCTTAACTAAAAGAGTCTATTTCAATGACAAATACAAAAAGAAGCACTAGCTCGATCACAGTGGCCTTAACTGCTTTCCTATCGCTCCCTTTGGTGGGAGTCGCGCAGGATTTCAGCGCTGTCGAAATTACTACCGTACCGGTACGTGACAACATATACATGCTGCAGGGTAGTGGCGGTAATATTGGAGTATCTATCGGTGAAGATGGTGTGATCATCATAGATGATCAATTTGGGCCCCTGACGCAGAAGATCGAGGCGGCAATCGCTGAGCTTAGCGACAAGCCGGTAACATTCGTTATGAATTCACATTTTCACTACGACCACACTGACGGCAATACCAATTTCGGCAGAGCTGGCGCCTATATTGTGGCGCAGGACAATGCGCGCAAGCGCATGGAGAGCACGCAGGTTCTTTCCGGTAGCGGCAGAGTTCAAGAAGCGTATGAGCCGGTTGGTCTACCGAAGATTACCTTCGAGGATAAGATGCGCTTCTACTTCAATGGCAATGCTGTTGATATCGTCAACACTGGCGACGGTCACACAGATGGCGATGCACAAATCTTTTTCCGTGAATCGAATGTGATCCACACCGGTGATATGTATGTTCGCTATGGATTGCCCTTCACTGACCGAGACAATGGTGGAACCACTGATGGCATGATCGATGCCCTGTGGAATATTTCCGCGCTGATAAACGATGACACGATTATCATTCCTGGCCACGGCGCGCTATCTAACAGGGCAGACTTGTTGGAATTTCGCGATATGTTAGTGGTTATTCGCGGACGCTTGGTGCGCGCGAAGGTAGATGGTCTTTCAGCCGATGAGATGCTGGCGACTGAGCCGGCAGAAGGCTATGCGCCAGCCAATGAAGGCACCAATGATTGGCTGTTACAGGCTTGGGGCGAGTACACGAATTAGCCCCAATTAAGAAAGAGTATGGAGGAGTAAGAAGGGGTAGGCAGGATAAGACTTGCCTACCCTGCCAGCCCTCGATTATTTCTTAGATTTTGCGGCATCTTGTAGCAGGGCACCGAAACTGCCTATAGCGGGCTTTGTAGGTGCTCGTTCTGCCGATTGCGGGCGTGCAGACCGGGTCGATCTCTTAGGGGTATTTGTACCAGATTCTTTTTCGGGGCTCTTCGCCTGAACCTCATCATCGAGTCGCATAGTTAGTGCGATGCGCTTACGCTGCAGGTCAACCTCCATCACTTTTACCTTCACCACGTCGCCAGTTTTCACTACCGTGTGTGGGTCTTTCACGAATTGATTCGACAGTGCAGAGATGTGAACTAGCCCATCTTGATGCACGCCGATATCCACGAAGGCGCCGAAGTTAGTCACGTTGGTGATAATGCCTTCTAAGCACATTCCCGCTTTAAGGTCTTTCATAGACTCGACGCCGTCTTTGAATTCGGCGGTCTTGAATTCCGGTCTGGGATCGCGCCCGGGTTTTTCAAGCTCGACAAGTATGTCGGTGACTGTGGGTAGCCCAAACTTTTCGTCGGTATAGTCTGCCGGATTAAGCTTGGAGAGAAAGCTGCGATCGCCCATCATCTCAGCAACTTTTTTCTTGCTGGCTGTTCCAATCTTTTTGACGACGCTATAGGACTCAGGGTGAACGGCTGAAGCATCAAGAGGATTGTCGCCGTTGACGATGCGTAGGAAGCCCGCTGCTTGCTCGTAACTCTTCGCACCAAAGCGTGGCACTTCTTTTAAGTCGCGTCGATTTTTAAACGCACCGTGCTGATTGCGATACTCAACGATATTGGTAGCAATTGATGAAGAAAGGCCAGAAACCTGTTTTAGCAAAGCAGCGGATGCCATATTTACATCCACGCCCACAGCGTTCACGCAATCCTCTATGACCGTATTTAAGCTTTGCCCAAGCTTGAATTGACTTACATCGTGTTGATATTGGCCCACGCCGATGGACTTAGGATCTAGTTTAACCAGCTCGGCGAGAGGGTCTTGCAAACGTCGCGCGATTGAAATCGCGCCGCGTACGGTAACATCCAAATCGGGAAACTCTTCTCTGGCTATGTCTGATGCAGAGTACACCGATGCGCCGGCCTCGCTAACCATTGCCTTGTCGAGTTTGAGTTCTTTGTGCAGCTTTATTAGATCGCCGGCAAGCTTATCGGTTTCGCGCGAGGCAGTGCCATTGCCGATGGCAATGAGTTCGACGCCGTGTTTCTTTGCCAATTTAGCTAACACGCTAAGTGATTCGTCCCATTGGTTGCGCGGTTGATGAGGATAGATGGCGGTGTCTTCTATGAACTTTCCTGTGCGATCGACTACGCATACCTTCACACCGGTGCGCAGACCAGGGTCCAGGCCGAGTGTGACTTTGTTTCCCGCCGGCGGTGCCAAAAGAATGGCCTTCATGTTTTCTGTGAACACGCGAATCGCCTCGTCATCGGACTGCTCCCGCAGCTGTCCAAGCAGGTCGGTCTCCAGGCGATAGATGAGTTTGATGCGCCAGGTCCAAGTGATTACTTCGCTTAGCCACTTGTCCGCTGAACGGCCCTTGTTCTCGATACCGAAATGATTGGCAACCATACCCTCACACGGGTCTGTGGCACCAGACTCTAGGCCTGCACTGCCAATCTCAACCGACAGAAAGCCTTCTTTGCGTCCACGAAAAACAGCGAGTGCACGATGGGAGGGGATCTTATTCAAACGCTCGCTGTAATCGAAGTAGTCGGTGAACTTAGCGGCATCCGCCTTGTTCTTCTCTACAACACTGGAGCGAAGTTCGCCGTTGTCCCATAGATGATTCCGTAGCCTACCCATTAAGGCGGCGTCTTCGCTGAAGCGTTCCATGAGAATATCGCGGGCGCCGTCTAGCGCCGCCTTGGTATCTTCAAAGCCTTCGCCGATAAACTCTGCGGCCTGTGCTTGTGGGTCGAGTGTTGGGTCAGCGAACAACTTATCTGCCAATGGCTGCAAGCCGGCTTCGATGGCAATCATCGCCTTGGTGCGACGCTTTTTCTTATAGGGCAGGTATAAGTCTTCTAGCTCGGTCTTAGACTCGGCGCTGCGGATCTGTTTCTCAAGCGCAGGGGTTAGCTTTTCTTGTTCCTTAATGCTCGCGACGATCGTCTCCACGCGATCATCCATTTCGCGCAAGTAGCGAAGGCGTAATTCTAGGTCGCGCAATTGCAAATCATCCAGCCCGCCCGTTGCTTCTTTTCGATATCGGGAGATAAAGGGAACCGTGGAGCCCTCATCGAGCAGTGCGATTGCGGCGTTAACTTGTTGGGGCTTAACATTTAATTCGGTGGCGATTTTTTGCGTGATAATTGGAGAAGACATATCTGTAGCGGCCATTACAATCCTGCATTCCCAGGTTTAGAATTGGGAAAGTTTGTTAGTTAAAGAGAGTGGTATTTTACGCTTACTTGGGGTATTTAAACTATGGAAATTACATTGATCATTGTAGCTGAGCGAAGTACTATATTTTAGGCGTTAGGAACTGTGTCAGTTTTTGTTGGTAATCGCTTTGCGGTCGATCATCCGGGATCTATCTGTGAATGAATCTAACTCTTCAGGAGAAACTGGATCATTTCCTTCCAGCAGTAATTGCATATGATCATATTGATCGTTGCCCCAAAATAATTGCTCTTCAATTATCATCGTAGGCACACCGAACACTCCACGGGCAATCGCGTTACCAGTCTCACTGATCAGCATATTCTTAGTTTCAACTAGCTGTATTTTCTGCTCGAACCCCTCACAGGCAATGCCTGCTTCTTCTAATCTGGAGATCAAGTTCGCAACATCGCCTAAGTCTTCAGCTTCTGTCCATCCAGCCTTCATCATGACTGGATCAGAGACTATATAGGGGTATAGGGGTAGACGATCAAACAAATCCCCGAATAGTAGGCAACCGTATGCTTCTGTTTTTTTCCGTAGATGAAATAGCCCAAGCCAATTGAGCTAAAAACTAGACTGATAAGGAGATAGGAGGTGTCAAACATGATGGGGTTGGGACACCTATGATTCGAAAGTTAGTGGTTTAAGTAGCTAGAGGCTGATCTAGCTCCAATGGGTTCCTTCATAATAACGCGTACCCCTATGTCCTTTCTTAGCAACCGGCTTCGTAATCTTCTCGCCAGGGCAATCTACGATTATTAACGTTCTTGGCTTGCCTGATTTTGGGTTCACCGCGCCGCCAATCAACTCGCGAATACGAAGCCTGCCTCTGAGTTGATCATTGAAGATTGTATAAACAAAATCGCCCACGTTTAACTTAGACGGTGTGCCCGCCATGTGGAATTCAAATTCCGCGCGAGACCCATCGAAGAGTGAATCAATTCCTTCATCACCCCTCGATGCGAGAATAGTTTTTGTTATGCCAAAATTCATACTAGTAGTAGCTAGTTAGTTAGTAGTTAGCAAATGCTAGCTGAACAAATCGAAAGTACCAAAGTCTCCACCTAACAAATTCGCCGAATCATTATGTCCTAGCCAGCCCTGTGTAATTGATTGGTAGACCTTTCTAAAATCGGTGGTGTAAACCAGATTGTCGCCATCTGCTAATTCGGTAAGGCTAGGCAGTTTGCCGTAGTGACCGCCCTTAACCTGGTTGCCGACTACAAACATGGCATTGGCTGCGCCATGGTCTGTGCCGAGGCTTACGTTCTCGGGTACACGTCGGCCAAATTCCGAAAAGATCATCAGCGCCACGTCATCAGCGCGGCCGATGCGTTCCAAGTCTCTTATGAATCCAGCTACGGCATCGGAAGTGTAAGTTAACAATCGGCGATGTAGGTTGTTCTGAAACACGTGTGTATCAAACGAATTATTTCTATAGGACACGTAGTAGAGACTGGTTGGCATGCCAGCATCTAAAAGCGCGACGACCTTCTGCAGGTCCAGATCGTTCACGCCGTAATCAACCGGTGAGTCGTATTTCGACCAGGCATCACGCACAAGTGTGGAGGCATCGTTGGCGCTGCGGGCGATATCCAAGAGGAAGCGGCGCGAAGGGTTCTCTACCTCGCCGATATCGGGCACTACATCCAGAGCCTCTTTTTCTGCGGCGAAGGCTTCGCGCATGAATCGATTCGGGTCATCGAATACAACTGGCACATGTTTCTCGCTTTTCACTGCCAATGATTGCGTAGAGCCGATGTTCACCAGATAGTTCGAAGGTGCTGATGGCGCTATCGAATCGGCGAGCCTGCCAACCCAACCATACTCGTCGCCACTATTAGGAGCGGCTGTGTGCCAGTAAGCCATGGAGGTGAAGTGAGAATAGGACGGATTCTCGTAACCGCAGCCATGAACGATGGCCATCTTGCCGTCTTTGTAGAGACTCTCGAATCCAGCCATGCCAGGGTTGAATCCAAAGTGGTCGTCGATGATGCGCAATTCGTTCTTGGGAATGCCTATATTAGGCCGCTGTCGATAATAGGCATCGTCGCCGTAGGGCACGACTGTATTTAAACCATCGTTGCCCCCTGAGAGCTCGAGTATGACCAGAACCTTACCGCTAGCAACAGCCTGTGCAGCGGCGGCTTGTGCTGCTTGGGCGAAGGCGGGCGGCACCATGCTCATCGCGCTCAGGCCAGCCATGCCGGCTAGTAGTTCGCGTCGATCTAGTGTTTTGTCTTTGTTATTTTTCTTCATGGTCTGGCCTCATTAACTTTTCATGAGTTAATTGTTTATAGAATTAGCCCAATTGAAACTCGGGCTGACTCATTATCAAGTGCAGTACCAAGCGAAGCGAATCTTCCATATAGGTTTGCGCTTCGGTAATACTTGTCGTGCCAAGGTCCTCATTGAGGAAGCTTATCAGCATGCTTCTAGTACTATTGTCTGGTTGCACGCGCATGAACCTGGCGAGCAGATAGTCAACCGCCTCGGTGGTATTCTCTACGCCACGCTCGTCAAGCATTTTGCTGAGGTTTAGTCGGGCCGTGTGGCGCGGTATAGGTATTACTTTTTCGATCGCCATCTGCCAGCCACGAAAACTACCGTAACGGGTATTAAATTCTTCGTCACGGTCCGCCAGCATGTTGGACTCCGCCATGATGCCTCCCTCGCCTAACGAGGATGGCTGAGTAGCGGAGGTGATATCCAAACCTTGTCGAATGCGATCGGCAACGCTGCGAATCTCTGAGCTGCCATTGACTCTGTCTGGTGGCACAAAATTAATGTCGGGAAACAGTACGTCGCGCGCGAAATTGCCGCGCTCTAAGAGTAGTCCCGGGGTCATCCAGCTGCGGCCACCGGCCCAGCCGGCGACAGTTGGTGGCCGAAACAGTGATTGGCTGAGCGCGCCGGTTGCTTGATTGAAATCAGGTACCCCTGGCACGCTTTCTAAGCCGAGCTTTCGATAGGTAGAAATAGCCAGCTGCACCGGACTCTTTATTTGACTGCCGACCGAAGGCGCGCTGTAAAAATCCTTAGAGATAAAGATAGCGTTTAAGAGAGTTGCCACGTCGTAGTCTGCATCACGTAAAATGTTGCCCAGTTCTTCGGCTAGAGATTGGCTCAATTCTTCTCGCACGAAGAACCGATAGATCTTGCTGGCGATGTATTCTGCTGTAACTGGCTGCTCCATAATTATATCGATAATCTCGACGCCATCGAAGTTTCCACTGTGGCCTAGAAAATTCTTGACGTCATTATCGTGCTGATCTTCGTTGATCACGAAATCCAGATCCACGTAGTTCCATCCAGTGAAGGCGCGGGCGGCCTCGCGTATATCAGTCTCCGAGTAGTTGCCAACGCCCATGGTGAATAATTCCATAATCTCGCGAGCGAAGTTTTCGTTCGGAGCGCCTTTCAGATTCACACCGGCATCGAGGAAGGACAGCATGGCCGGGTCTTGCGCGACCGCCACCATGAGGTCACGAAAACTACCGGTGCCCATCTCGTGAAACATTTCTAGCTCAACCAACAATTTGCGGTAGTCGCGGACCTTGGTCTGATTAACGGCATAGTGGCCATGCCAGAATAAGGCCATTTTCTCTTGCAGTGGATTATTGGAGGCAACCATACGATCGGCCCACCAGTAGGCGACGCGATTGGTCTCCAGTCTGCTGGCTCGGAGCCAGTAGCTGTCTCTTATACACATCTGACGCTGCCGACGAA
>CAJXQP010000053.1 GCA_913058275.1 uncultured Gammaproteobacteria bacterium
ATATTTACCTCTTGGCTTGTCTCTATCGTCTGGAGAGTTGCGTTTAGCGGCAACCTTCACATCGTTTAACGACAGATCGAAATGTTATTTTTAACGAGATCCTTAATAAGGACTTGATTGACTGACATCTTACTTTGACATTTCCACCAACCATATTTCATTCTACAGCTAGCTTATACTGCTTTTCGAACCATCTTTGTCGGGCCTCAAACTATCTGTTTTTCAATTCTTTCTAGTAACCTCTCAACTCAAATTTCGAGGGCCTCAACAATTTGTTACAAATTTTTGTGCAAAAATGCAAATGTTTTAGAGCAATATTACTCTTATAAATAAGGACACAAATATGACTACAAACATTAGATTGAAAGAAAATGAGCTGGATGGACTAAAAAAAGCTAGCCTAGTTTTGAATAAGGCTTTGATAGATAGAGGAATTCAGCCCATAACCATCACAAAGATGGTGCATGCGTTTAGAGAAAAAGGCATAGAGGGCACTATCAATAATGCGAATATGATAAGTAGTCATTATTCCCAAAATAGCGAAATGGTCTATTTATCGGAGAATGCTCCTTCAAGCCGGTGATTATGCGCCCTCACGAGCTGACCCTGCTAAGCACTCCCTCTCTTAGTTCGCATCGTGACGAGCTCTTCAGCTAGTGTTGGATGTATGCCAATGGTGCGATCAAAGTCCGCCTTCGTTGCTCCACAGTTAATAGCTACGGACAACCCTTGAACGATCTCACCAGCGTCAGCTGCTACTAGATGTATACCAATCACTCGATCTGATTGCCTGTCGACGATGAGCTTGATCATAGATTTCTCATCTCTGCCACTTAGAGTGTGTCTCATCGGTCTGAACACGCTCTCGTAGATATCCACCTCTAATCCATCATCTAGAGCCTCTTGCTCAGACAAGCCAACCGTGCCGATGTTTGGATGGCAAAATACGGCTGTAGCGATGTTTCTATAATCCATGGCTTTTTCATCATTGGCAAATAGGGCTCTAGCAACAATTTGGCCTTCAGCCAGGGCTACTGGTGTAAGTGCGATTCGGTCGATAACGTCGCCCACCGCGTAGATACTGGGCTGCGCTGTCTGAAAATGTTCATCAACCTTGATAGCACCATTTTTTGCTAACTGCACAGCAACTGTTTCTAGGCCAAGGTCGTCAGTAAGTGGCGCTCGTCCAGTCGCTGCGAGTACCATTTCGCAAGAAAGTTTAGATCCTGACTTAAAAGAGACTTCCAACTTGTTGCTCTGTTTGGCTATTGCTTCTATGTCTTCTTCTAAATACAGATCGACATGATTACCGATTTCAGCGGTGATGAACTGGCGTACATCCTTATCAAAGCCACGTAACAGATGTTCTCCCCTATAGATGAGGCTGGTTTTACAACCAAGCCGGCTGAAGATGCTGGCGAACTCTACGGCGATATATCCGCCGCCCATTACAGCAATCTCTTTAGGCAGCTGATCCATGTCGAAGACATCGTTGGAGCTTACGGTTAACTCGCTACCGGGAAACTCTGGCGTCCAGGGCCAGCCGCCTACGGCTATCAATATATGCTTGGCACTAATGGTCTTGCCGTCGACCTCAATCTCATTGGGCCCAGATATCCTAGCGCGAGTCTCGAAGATGTCTACCTGATTTGAATCAAGCATCGATTTATATAGGCCATTTAATCTATTGATTTCGGTATCTTTATTGGCCTTGAGAGCGCTCCAATCGAAACGTAGATTATCGAAATCCCAGCCGAACCCCTTGCTGTCTTCGAAATCGTCGAAATAGTGCGCGGCATAGCTATACAGCTTCTTCGGTACACAGCCTACATTTACGCAGGTGCCGCCGAAATACCGCTCCTCAGCGACAGCTACCCTCGCCCCTAAACTCGCCGCTATACGACACGCTCGAACGCCGCCTGAGCCGGCTCCAATAACAAACAAATCGTAATCAAATGGTTCCAAGTTCCTGTATCCTTTTATTGCTCGAGTCCAGCAGCGGGCTTCGACGCACAAATTCAAAGCGGCATTATGCCCTAGCTACACTTGCGAGAATATAAAATCAGCATGCAGGCCAATTTATTCGACGGCGATGAACCCACAGGCGAAGCAATTAAGCATTCGATCGACGATGCACTATTACTTGAGTATCCGCAGATTGTAGACTCAGCTGAGGCTACCCAGATGTTTGAGACGCTCATAGCCAATATTCCATGGCAGCAAGAGCATCTCAGGATTGCAGGCAAGCTACGCGCCATCCCACGACTGCAATGCTGGATGGGTGACCGAACTAGTGAGTATGGTTACTCAGGTGTTCGGCTAACCCCCTGCCCTTGGCATGAAACAGTTAAAGTCATTCACGATCGCGTCGCCGATTTAAGCGGCACTACTTTTAATTCCGTATTGATCAACTACTATCGAAATGGGCAAGATAGCGTCGCTTGGCATGCCGACGATGAAAGCGAGCTTGGTGAATCTCCAGTGATCGCATCGGTAAGTTTAGGTGCAGAGAGAATCTTCGAGTTAAAGCAGAAACATCAGACACCAGCAAAGAAATATAAACTACCTTTGCGACATGCGAGCCTGCTTATAATGGGTGGGACTATGCAGCAGCATTGGTTACATCAGTTACCGAAAGTACAAGGATTGAAAGAGGCGCGTATCAATCTGACTTTTAGAAACATTATCGCCGATTAGAGCCATTGACGGGCACTTGGCTAGCACAGTACTAAGGCAAGATTTATGAGCAGTAGGGATAGTTTCGATATCTGTGTGATTGGCGCCGGCGCAATTGGTTTGGCCGTCGTCTATGAGCTTGCTAAGAAATATAAGAACCAAGATGTAAGCATCGTGATCTTAGAGCAGGAGTCGAGTTTTGGGCAACACGTAAGCAGTCGTAACAGCGAGGTGATCCATGCCGGCATCTACTATCCTGCTGGCAGCTTAAAAGCAGAGCTTTGCGTTACCGGTAAAGAGTTGCTCTACAGTCACTGCGTACAGTTCGGGGTCGCACATCAAAAAATTGGCAAGCTTATAGTGGCAAAGAACTCTGAGGCAGAGGCGTTAATCCAGCTTAAGAAAAATGCAATCGCGAACGGCGTGCTAGACCTGCAACTTTTAAATAGGGCCGAGCTACAGAAGTTAGAGCCCCATATCGACGCTGATACTGCCCTGCATTCTCCTTCTACTGGAATCATAGATAGTCACAGCTACATGCAAAGCTTGTTACATCTCGCAGAAAATCTTGGCGTACAATTTTCTCCCTACTCGCGGGTCGAGAAAATTGACACTCACGCCAATGCCTTCGTCGTGCATTGCCTGCTCGATGAGAATAGAAACCCTGAGCAATATCAATTTAACTGCCAGCAGTTAATCAACGCGGCTGGGCTAGAGGCGCAATCTATTGCGCAGTCTGTATCCTCAGTACCAAAGAACACTATTCCCAATCTTCACTATTGCAAGGGAGATTATTTTGACTACCGCGGACGAAATCCGTTTTCTCATTTAATCTATCCAATGCCCGAAGCTAATACGGCTGGCTTGGGAATCCATGCAACAATGGATATGTCGTCGCAACTTAAATTTGGCCCAGATACTGAGTATGTCGACAAAATCGATTTCGAGATTGATGGCAACAAGGCGCGAGTATTTGCGAAAAGCATCTCTTCCTATTTCCCAACAATTGAAGCTGGAGATCTAAAGCCGGCATACTCAGGAATCAGACCGAAACTCTCGGGCCTAGGCGAAGCCGCTGCAGACTTCGAAATCCAGGAAGAAAGTGCGCATGGCGTGCCTGGCCTGATTCAACTTTTTGGCATGGAGTCGCCGGGGCTTACCGCGAGTCTAGCTATTGCTCGGCACATTGCTGATCGCGTCGAGTTGTAGTTCTAATTCTGATGTAATTACCGTCTCCAGAATAAACGTTACAGCGTCTGTGTTTTACCCGGTTCACCCTTGTAGCTGCTAAGTCTGGACTCGATCAATGCTCTAATTTAAGAGTCACTCTTATCGAAGTGTAAGCCTATCCCCTTGCAGTGATCGCCACGGATCTTAGTTGGCGTTATCCAGGCAATTGTAGTTATGCAAAAGTATCGTTGTGAATCGTCAAGAAGTTTTAGTAAGAGGCATACGCTGCCCTGAAACGTAAAGGTGCTGCATGACTCCCCTTCTTTTTGTGCGGCAACAGTTACAGGTAAGAACAAGCCGCCATATTTCAAGAATGGCATGTAGGCGCTTTTAAGGGTGCCGAGGCTGTCAATGTGAATCGAAAGAATGGGTGTGCTGGCTATGATGAGCGATCCCCTCTTTCTGCTGCAAGTTAGTATTGTCTACTATTTAACTAGTGAAGTTTTAGCTTACTCCATTGCCACAGAATAGACTCCATGATGAGCTGTGGATTCGGGTTTGTACTAGAGGCTAGTTGCCGCCTCGCTGTTTCTACTTCGGTATAGAAAAGAGCCAGTGAACTGGCAACCGTCTGCGCGAGTGATTTCTCCTTAGAGGGAGCCAGAAGCGCGTACATACTTTGAAGCGCAGGATCGTCTTTGTTATCAATGATACCCGTGAGGCTGTATTTAGTAAGTTTAGACAAGAAAGCAGAAAAGTGCGTCAATACTTCTGATTCTCCATTCTTCGCCACTAGTGAGAGCACTTGTTGAATAGATTTCTTACCTGTTTTTACGTCGCAGATGCTTTGCAAAAATTGCGCTCTGGCCTGCAGCGAGTCCCCTTGAGCTAGCTCTAATGCAATGAGTGGTCTCATGTCACTAGCTTCTAGAATCGAGTTTACATTTCCTGCACCTATGATCGCATGCAACCAAGAAGCAGCAATATCGGCGTCGGGTACTTGAAAAGCGAGCTTCTGGCAACGGCTGCGTATTGTAGCTACGAGTCGACCGGGGTGATCAGATACGAGCAAAACGTGAGTATTATCGTTCGGTTCTTCCAGCGTTTTCAATAGAGCGTTCGCGGCATTTGCATTTAGAAGATGCGCAGCCTGAATGATCACCACCTTCGCGCCACCAGAATGACTGCTGCGAATCACGAATTCAGATAACCAGCGTATCTGATCGATCTTGATGTTCTTACTGCCCTCTTCCGGCTCGATTGTTAGAATGTCAGGGTGGTTGCCCGCACCGCACTTGAGGCAGTTACTGCAGGTCCCGCAAGCTACAGCGGCATCTACAAGTGCGCCTGTAGCACTTTGAGCAACAGGGTTCTTACACAGAACATATTTCGCAAAACCATCGGCGAAGAGAGACTTACCTAGACCTTCACTGCCAATGAGTAGATAGGCATGTGCTAACTGACTAGCCGCGAATGCGCGGCTTAGTAGTGCCCATTGAGCACCCTGCCATGGGAAGGGTGCGTTTAGAACATTAACTGAATTTGAACCCGCCTCGGTCATTGTTTTCTCTACTTTATGTAATTCTGGAAAGGCCCAGCTCTAAGGCAGCCAGCAAATCCTGTTTAACTTCTTCTAGCGGCTTGGATGCATCGATCACCTTGCAGCGCTGGGGTTCGGCTTGCGCAATATCAAGATAACCTTGCCGGACATTTCGGAAAAAGCTTTGCTGCTCTCGCTCGAACCTGTCGAGTTCACCTCTATTACTCGCCCTCTCTAAGCCAATTTCTGGGTCTAAGTCTAAGATGAGTGTCAGGTCAGGTCTCAGCTCACCCTGCACCAGCGACTGCAATTGGCCAATCGTCTCCACGCTTAGTCCCCGCCCTGCTCCTTGGTAGGCGAATGTAGCATCGGTAAATCGATCGCAGACAACCCATTTTCCCGTAGCGAGTGCGGGCTCTATAACTTTATCTAGATGCTGTGCTCTAGCGGCAAATACGAGTAGTAATTCGGTTAGCTCCGACATAGGCTCTTCGTGTACAACGAGTAAGAGTTCTCTGATCTTCTCTGCCAATGGCGTGCCACCTGGCTCTCGAGTCAGCACGTATTCGATACCGCGCTGCTCTAGATGCTGCGTGATGAACTCAATATTTGTACTCTTGCCTACTCCCTCTGCACCTTCCAGAGTTAGAAACAGGCCGCGCTTAGTCGTCATTATTTTTCACTTTTGTTATCAGTAAACATTGCATGGGTAGCTTTGGCTAAGCTAAGTATTCCCGTTTAGTTGTTGGAGCCTAACTGATACTCACGAACCGCTGCATTATGTTCTTCCAAGTTGCGCGAGAATTGATGACTCCCATCGCCCTTTGCCACAAAATATAAATAGTCAGAAGCGGCGGGATTAAGCGCTGCCTCGATAGACGCCTCTCCGCTTAACGCTATCGGTGTAGGCGGCAGGCCATCGATTCGATAGGTATTATAGGGAGTCTCCTGTAATAAATCTGCTCGCCTGATGTTGCCGGCATAACGATCGCCCATGCCATAGATAGTCGTCGGATCGGACTGCAGCCGCATGCCTAAATCTAACCGGCCTACAAAGACTGCTGCGATAAGACCGCGTTCGCTGTTCCTCGCTGATTCTTTCTCGATAATGGATGCCATAGTGAGAGCTTCATAGGCATTGGCATACGGTAATGCGCCTAATCGAGCTTTCCAAGCTGCGTTCAATAGTGTGTTGAGCCTTTCATTAGCCCTCAACAGCAGATCGATATCCAAAGTTCCTTTCGTGTAGAAATAGGTATCAGGATAGAGCATGCCTTCGGGATTCTCGTAGTCCAAGTTCATTCGTTGCGCAATTTCAGCGAGACTACTCTCATCGAGGCTGTTGTGTATATTTTTCGCGCTCCAGATTGCATCAAGTGCCTGCTGAAAAGTCCATCCTTCTACGAGAGTTATTCGATACTGCACGGATTCGCCGCGAACAATTTTGTCCAACAACTGCACCGGCGTGATTCCAAGGTGAAGTTCGTACTCCCCTGTTTGGATGCTGTTTTCGACACCGTGAAGCCGCGCCCACAACTTGAATATTGCGGGGCTTGGCAGATAGCCCGCCTCGCCTAGCTCCATTGCAACCCGAGACAAAGAGCTTCCTGCCATCACTTCTATTCTTGCAGGTGCTAGCTCAACTGATAGTAGGGCGATCTCAGAAAACAACGCCCTATAACTAGCAACAGCACCTGTAACGAATATCGTCAGGATAGTCACACTAGCTATAAGAAGCTGTCGTCTGTTCATCTTGTGTTGTCTTGAAATAGTTTGCGTTGAATCTTTAGAACCGTTTTAGTAAAGGACCCTTCCCTCTTACTTACTCGGCGATCATCATTCTCATTCTTAATTTCAGCCACTGGCCAGATGCCAAAGACGCTATTGCACAGAAAAATTTCACTAGCCGTATTCAAATCAGAAAGACTAATAGTTTTTTTGAGCACTCGTGTACCGAGCCCCTGAAACTCATCGATAAGGTGATTGAGCATAACGCCTTCTACACCGCATTTGCTAAGATCTGGTGTAACTAGTTCATTGTCGATAGTG
This sequence comes from uncultured Gammaproteobacteria bacterium, assembly GCA_913058275.1. Lineage (GTDB taxonomy): Bacteria > Pseudomonadota > Gammaproteobacteria > Pseudomonadales > Pseudohongiellaceae > UBA9145. The sequence continues at coordinate 7,436 of CAJXQP010000053.1, forward strand.
AGAAGTAAATTACTTTTGCAGCCCTCGATGACAGTTCCAACTTCATCCATGCACAATCCTTCATCGAATCCCGCTGGTATCTGCGCACTGGCTAATACCTGATCCAACCTATTCAGATGCTTGATGCCCGCTAAAAGCGAATTGCTCGAAAGTCTGTGCTGACATACGACTACCCTAGCGCCGTTGTTTGTATCAGGCGCGTAATAGTTTATTAACTGAATTATGCGGGTGCAGTCAGCCTGCTCAGGCGGGGTATAGCCTCTGCCGCCTTCGCCGCGCGTTACGGTGATTTTTAAGATGACGTCTGCTGCTTTATTAACCTGCAACAACTGCGATACTTCACTTTGCAGTAATTCTAAATCGACGGATAGGTGCAGTGTTTTGCAGGCTTGTTTTAAGCGCTTGAGATGTGCCGGCCAGAGTATGGGTTCGTTAGCGAGGACTCTAATGGTTTCGAAACAGCCGTCGCCATATTGAAAACCGCGGTCACGAATTGAAATGTGTTCCGCTTGCTGTCCGTTTATTAAACTTTGCAAGGGACCGTCCGACATGAGGGGAAGCCAGCTATTTAAGTCTAGAGAAAATCAAACTGCCGTTAGTGCCGCCGAAGCCAAATGAATTAGACAGTGCGACATTAACTTCCTTTTCGCGACTTTCATTTGGTACGTAGTCAAGATCACAGCCTTCGTCTGGATTATCAAGATTTATGGTTGGACTAATTACTTGGTCGCGCAATGTCAAAACAGACACGATTGCTTCGACCGACCCCGATGCGCCTAACAAATGACCTATCATCGATTTTGTAGAACTGACACAGAGCTTATCGGTATGCCCTGCAAACACAGTCTTAACCGCCTGCGTCTCAGCAATATCTCCAGCCATTGTTGATGTGCCATGTGCGTTTACATAATCCACGTCGGAAGCATTCAGGCCTGCACTATCCAACGCATTCTGCATACATTGAGCCGCACCTGCGCCTCCTTCTGAAGGAGATGTCATATGATAAGCATCCCCGCTCATGCCGAAGCCAACTAACTCTGCATAAATATTTGCGCCGCGTTTCTTCGCGTGCTCGTATTCTTCGAGCACCATAATTCCAGCTCCATCGCTGAGCACGAAACCATCACGGTCTTTATCCCAGGGACGACTCGCTCGCTGCGGATCATCGTTTCTTTGGGAAAGTGCCCTAGCTGCGCAGAAGCCACCAAGTCCGACCGGCGTAGTAGCCATTTCGGCGCCACCGGCAACCATGACATCTGCTTGGTTGTTCGCAATCATATTGGCCGCAAGACCAATGTTATGAGTACCAGTGGTACAGGCGGTTACAACAGCGATATTCGGCCCCTGCAATCCGAATCGAATTGAGAGTGAGCCGGCTATCATGTTTACAATTGAGCCAGGTACAAAAAAAGGAGATACTTTGCGAGGACCAGATTTTTGAATGGTGACAGTGGCCTCTTCAATGCTACCGATACCACCGATGCCCGATCCAATCGCGACACCGCCGCGCTTAGGGTCGAGATTGGTCTCATCAATGCCAGAGTCTTGAATTGCCTGAACGCCTGCAGCGATGCCGTAGTGCATAAAGGTATCAATGCGCCGGGCTTCTTTAGCAGTCATATAGTCAGTGCATTCGAAGCCTTTGACGGCTCCGCCAAACTGAGTACTAAAGTCGGAAGTATCAAAATGTTCAATCGTACTAATACCAGATTGACCATTTTTCATGGCGTTCCAGGTAGTCTCGACATCATTCCCTACTGGGGTAATAAGGCCGAGTCCAGTAACCACAACTCTTCTGCTACTCAATGATTTAATCTCCTGACTAAAAACAGTAAACGCCAGATAAACAAAAGCTACTCAAGAATAAACTAGAGTAGCTCTGTTTGCTGCTAGTGTTCAGTGTTACAGGTGTGAGTTGATATAGTCTGTGGCCAATTGAACTGTAGTAATTTTCTCGGCCTCTTCGTCAGGAATCTCTGTTTCGAATTCCTCTTCTAGTGCCATTACCAATTCGACTGTATCTAGTGAATCAGCGCCTAGGTCTTCTACAAAAGAAGCAGATGGTTTTACTTCGTCTTCTTTTACGCCAAGCTGTTCGCAGACAATTTTTTTAACGCGTTCTTCAATGCTACTCATATCTTTTATTAGCTCCTAATACTGTTTTTCTAGCAGTGTTGCCAGTGGCCTTTCGAACAGCCCTGTTATTGGATATTCGGGTAAATTTCAAACAATCTAAATACTTTATTATCACCAAACTTTGTAGCTGTTTAGTACTCTTCGCGGGCCTCGCAGATACCCAGCGAATAATTCAGGACGCAAGTTTACCTCTATTTCCATACGATGTAATGCCTAAATTTAAAAATAAGCCCTCGGCCATAAACCCTCATAAAACTCAATTACTTAGCGTTACGCCATATACATGCCGCCGTTCACATGTAGAGTCTCTCCGGTGATGTAGGCGCCACTATCGGAGGCCAGAAAACCCACCATCGCGGCGATTTCCTCAGGCTGCCCTAGCCGACCAAGAGGAATCGATGATAGAAGAGCCTCTGCCTGCTTCTCGGGCAAGTCTTTAGTCATATCGGTCGCTATAAAGCCCGGGGCTACGGCATTTACCGTTATTCCTCTGGAGCCAATCTCCTTGGCCAGAGCACGACTAAAGCCTTCTATGCCGGCCTTTGATGCTGCGTAATTTGACTGTCCAGCATTGCCGCTCGAACCCACTACTGAGCTGATATTAATTATCCGACCCCAACGAGCTTTGGTCATGCCCCTCATGCAGGCTTTACACAGGCGATACATCGAACCGAGATTCGTATCGATTACGTCGGACCATTCATCAGCCTTCATTCGCATAAGCAGATTGTCTTTGGTTATTCCGGCGTTATTTACCAATATGGTCGGTGCGCCGTGCTTTTCAGTGATAGCAGATATCAGGGTGGCGACAGATTCATCGCAGGAGACATCTAGACACATGCCCTCACCGGAAATTGAGTTCTCAGCTAAATAACTACTTATATTCTGCGCTCCAGAGTCAGAAGTTGCTGTGCCAATAACGGTAAAACCGCGATTGCCCAGTTCCAATGCTATGGCACGACCTATACCTCTGCTCGCGCCTGTTACCAGGGCTATTGTCGTAGATTCATTCATGTCCTGTTTTCCTTATTCTTTGTTTTTTTACTCGTAAAGTGCAGGGGGTACAGCGGCTATGACGATAACTCGGCTATAGCGCTGGTCAAACCCTCAGGACTATCGCTCGCGAAGCAGCTTATATCTGGCTCGATTCGCTTTATTAGTCCACTTAATACCTTCCCTGGACCACATTCGAGTATTTTCTCAACCCCGCTTTCACCCATACATTTCACAGAATCTACCCACAAGACAGGCTCATACAACTGCTTAATCAGGTTTTCCTTTATGAGGTTTGGGTCATCACAGATTTGCGCGTTCACGTTTTGCACGACCGGGATCTGTGGGGAGCTGAATTGCACCTTGTCCAACTCCGCCTGCAGTTGTTCGGCGGCGGGCCTCATCAACGCGCAATGCGAAGGCACGCTGATATTCAATGGCAGCGCTCTCTTAGCACCCGCCTCTTTACACAGAGCCATCGTTCTTTCAACGGCATCGACATCACCGGCTATGACAGTCTGTCCAGGCGAATTGAAATTAGCGGCGCTAACCACTTGCCCGCAAGCTGCCTGCTCGCAAAGCCCTGCTATCTTGCTGTCATCAAAACCGATTATCGCGGCCATTTTACCCGTGCCGACGCTTACCGCTGCCTGCATGAGGCGCCCTCGTTGATGCACCAGCGCAATAGCGTCGCTGAAGATAAGCACACCTGAACAGACTAGCGCTGAATATTCTCCGAGGCTGTGCCCAGCGAGGATCGAAGGCTGCACGCCTTGCCGGCCCTGCCATACCCGCCAGATGGCAACTGATGCTGCCAGCAGTACTGGTTGTGTGATATCTGTCTGATTGAGTTGTTCGCTTTGATCAATCTGGCTGACTTCCCAGAGATCTTTGCCTAATACCGCCGAGGCCTCCGCGAAAGTATCTGTTACTACGTCGGTGCTTGCTGCCAGATCTGCCAGCATGCCCAGTTTCTGTGACCCCTGCCCTGGAAAAACAAATCCAATATTCCTCATTCTGGTATAAAACCTCACTCATTCTTAATAATTCGCTGCTTACGATCTAAAAGCTAACGGAGCTAACTATTCGCCTCTTCGCTGTCCTTAATGATCGCAGCTACTTTTTCTCTTATCAATTCAGGAACGGCATTTTGTGCCTCTCTAACAGCTTGCTGGATTGCGTAAGCGAAGCCTTCTATCGTTGCGTTGCCGTGGCTCTTTATTATGCTTCCTTGCAGGCCCAGCAGACTCGCACCGTTGAAGCGGTGGGGATTAATTTGCTCACTGAGGCTCTTGAATAGCTTCGCTTTGCTCTCTTTCTCGGATGAACTTGTAGAGTCTGTGAGTAACTGTGAGGACAGCAATTTCTTGACTACATTCGCGACACCGGCACTGGTTTTGATTGTCACATTGCCTACAAATCCGTCGCAGACAACGACATCGGCCCTGCCCTCAAATAGCTCGTTCGCCTCGATAAAGCCGACATAGTCGAAAGCTGGGCAACGATTCATTAATGCGCCAGCATCACGCACTTCCTCAGTGCCCTTGAATCGTTCGGAGCCGATATTGAGTAGTCCAACCTTGGCAACTTCGCCTTGTAGAGATTCGGCGAGAACCGAACCCATTACCGCAAATTCAAACAGCTGCTGTCCGTCAACCACGGGGTTGGCCCCTACATCGAGCAGATAACACTGCCGCGTAGCACCGGGAATGCTGGCTACTATGGCCGGTTTTTGAATGCCGCTTATTGTCTTCAGTAAGTGTCTGCCGATCATCAGCAGAGCGCCGGTGTTGCCTGCGCTAACCATGGCCTCTACGTGACCGCCCTGAAGCAACTGCACGGCTTTATACATCGAGGATGTCTTGCCGCTGCGTAATACCTGTCTCTTATACACATCTGACGCTGCCGACGAATAGAGAGG
>CAJXQP010000054.1 GCA_913058275.1 uncultured Gammaproteobacteria bacterium
CGGTCTCGTGGGCTCGGAGATGTGTATAAGAGACAGCTATCAGCTTACTTCATCAACAACCAAGAAAGCATGAGTGCCGATCTGGAAGATCCATTGATTCTTCTGGTCGATAAGAAGGTCTCCAATATTCGTGACATGCTGGGTCTTCTCGAAGGCGTTGCTAAGTCTGGCCGTCCTTTGCTAGTGATAGCTGAAGATGTCGAAGGCGAAGCGCTAGCGACTCTTGTTGTGAACAATATGCGTGGCATCGTGAAAGTTGTAGCGGTTAAGGCTCCTGGCTTTGGCGATCGCAGAAAGTCTATGCTTGAGGACATCGCAATATTGACTGGCGGTACTGTGATTTCAGAAGAAGTAGGTCTGAGTCTCGAAGGCGCAACTATCGATGACCTCGGTTCAGCGAAGCGCGTACAGATCAGCAAAGAAAACTCAACGATTATTGATGGTGCTGGCAACGGCAAGGCTATCAAGGGTCGCGTGTCACAGATTCGTGCGCAGATCGAAGAAACTTCTTCTGACTACGATCGTGAGAAGCTTCAGGAACGTGTTGCTAAGCTTGCCGGCGGTGTTGCCGTGATTAAGGTTGGTGCAAGTACTGAAATGGAAATGAAAGAGAAGAAGGCTCGCGTAGAAGACGCATTGCACTCAACTCGTGCCGCGGTAGAAGAAGGTGTTGTACCTGGTGGTGGTGTTGCTCTGGTTCGTGCTTTGAAGAAAGTTGAAGGCCTTAAGGGCGATAACGACGATCAGAACGTTGGTATTGGCATCTTGCTAAAAGCGGCAACTGCTCCACTGCGTCAGATCGTAGCTAACGCTGGTGAAGAGGCTTCAGTTATCTTGGATAAAGTTAAGGCTGGTAAGGGCAACTACGGTTTTAACGCAGCGACTGGCGAATACGGCGACATGATAGCGATGGGTATTCTTGACCCTGCGAAAGTGACTCGTACAGCGATTCAGGCGGCTGGCTCTGTAGCTGGTTTGATGATTACTACTGAGTGCATGGTTACTGAGCTTGCAACTGAAGGCGGTGCTCCTATGGGCGGTGGTATGCCTGATATGGGTGGCATGGGCGGAATGCCAGGCATGATGTAAAAATCGGCCTCTGGTGCGGTCTTGAACCTCCCTGGCGGCGTTGGCTTAGGGCTTCCGGTGCTCGTGTAGGACTACTACACTGTGCTTCGGGTCCCTAAGCCGCCTGGCCAGAAAGGTTCAATCCTCGCCCCAGAGACCGATTTTGAAGACTGGTTGATCGGAGTTTCGATCGACGGAAAGGATGGGACTAATTGGTTCTGTCCTTTTTTCGTTTCTGGGGTATGAGTGCTGACTGGATTCGGGCAACTTTGCCACGTGCTTAGCACTTGATGACAACCTTAGGAAAAATAAACCTAACCCGATAATCGATAGTCGATAGCCAGAAGAAACAATAATCGGAAAAGCAAGGCGGGATAAGTGATATGAAACTAGCCTCCATTAACAACAATACCCGTGACGGGTCATTGCTTGTTGTCAGTCGAGATTTACAACTCGCTGCTTCAGCGTCAGACATAGCACTTACACTGCAAGTTGCTTTGGATAATTGGGATGAGCTCAACCCAAGACTACTAGAACGTTTTGACGCCCTAAATGACAGAAAGCTTGATGACACGATTGAATTTGATCAGGACGCTGTCTTATCTCCTTTGCCACGAGCTTATCAATGGGTTGATGGCAGTGCCTATGTTAATCATGTCGAATTGGTAAGGAAGGCCCGTAAAGCTGAAATGCCAGAAACATTCTGGACTGATCCTCTTGTCTACCAAGGTGGTTCGGATACCTTTGTTGCGCCTCGAGGCGATATTCTAATGGCCACTGAGGAATGGGGAATCGATTTTGAATCAGAAATTGCGGTGATAACAGACGATGTAGCCATGGGTGCTTCCTTAAGCGATACAGCAAATTCCATAAAGTTGTTTATGCTTGTCAATGACGTATCCCTTCGCAACTTGATTCCTGGAGAGTTGGCAAAAGGATTTGGTTTTTTTCAGGCGAAGCCTTCCAGTGCATTTTCTCCCGTTGCTGTTACAGCAGATGAATTGGGTGAGGCTTAGGATGGCAGTCGTCTGAGTTTGCCACTGGTGACATACTTAAATGAAGAATTATTTGGTAAGCCAGATGCGGGTATAGATATGACTTTTGACTTTCCTACGCTGGTGAGCCATGCGGCAAAAACTAGAAAACTTGGTGCTGGCTGCATTATTGGTTCAGGCACCGTTTCTAATTATGACCGCAGTGCTGGCTCAAGCTGTCTAGCAGAAATTAGAATGTTAGAAACTATCGCGTATGGGAAACCTAGCACGCCATTTATGAAGTTTGGCGATACAGTTCGAATTGAAATGTATGATGCTGACAATAATAATATTTTTGGTAGTATAGAAAATCAGGTTGTGAAGTATGAGGCTAGCTTGCTTTTGTCGATTGAGATTTAACATTAGATCAATCGTTGGCAATCATGGAGTATCTTGAAGAGAAGTTCCAGAGCTTGCCTTGCTGTCAGACAATCAAGATGATGCAATTTAAAGGTGAAGCGCCTTCATCCCGCAGTTAGTAACAGCTTGTTATCTCGTATCTAGTTTTGATTCCACCGATGACTATTTCGATTTCATCAAACAGATGTTTTCCGATTAGTCGGTTTCCTAGTGGCGCGGATGGTGTAATCACGACAATCTCAATGCCGTCTATTGGTACTATTAATCCAGCAGCACCGGGGCCGATAAATACAATTCTATCTTTATTTTCAATACTTAAGGTAACAATACAGCCCGTACATATTGCTTGATCTTCTGCCTGATCCAGGTTTGAAAGCTTTTTGAATTCGTTAAGTTCCTGCAGGCATTTTTGTGCTCTTTTTGACTGACCATGTGCAAGGTAAGCGGCTTCAAGACCGAGTGTATCGTATTTGTTCTCTGCGGAATTTTCACTGTGAGTTGCTGTGGCGCGGGCTTGGTCTGCGGCTTTTTTGGCATTTATTAAAGCCTGCTCAAGTACCGCAATAATATAAGCAAGAACATCCTTTTTGTTGGGCTCTATTGAGCTTATAACAATTCACCCAATGCCAAGATAGCATCTTTGAGTTGAAGGTCGCTCAGGTAGGGGGCAGGACCAAACCGTAAAAAACCGTCTCTTTGGTCAGTCCAAATATTTCTTTTCTTGAGAGCTTTTTGAATGCTCTCTGCTCGATTAGTTCGAAGTGATAAAAACCCGGCAATAGATTCTAAAGGTACATCTGCCCTCGAGATAATGTTCCTGTCGCAATTTAGTTCATCGAAGTGCTGTCTAAGGATGCCGATTTGATGTTGGCTAAGTGCTCGTAAAAAATCTGGAGTTAGATTGTTTTCACTAAAAAAATCAATAACTGCACAGGCGCGATAATGGCTTACGGGATCGTAAGTACTTCCCTGGAACCGGTCACCTCCTCGCGGGTACTGCGTACGATTAAGGTCTGGTGCTTGTTCTAATTCACCGAATTCCGCATACCATCCAGTCACTATTGGTCGTAGATCGCAGTTATTCGGGATACGTAAAAAGCAATTCCCTTCGCCAAATTGGCAGTACTTATAGCCGCCCCCTACGATATAAGCGTTATCTAATCCATTCGCGGTTACATCAAATGGAAGAATGTTTAATACGTGGTATACATCAATCAACAAGGGAATGGATTTTCTAGTGGTGGTTTCTCCCAATAATTCGAGATGTGGAACGATGGCGGCACTTTTGAACATAACGGCTGACAACATGACGGCTGTTGTATTTTCAGTAATTTCGGCATTGATTCGTTCGCACAATGTGTCGAATGGAGACGTTGGAACACGAACTATCTCTACACCTTCTTCTTCTAACCGACTAAGTTGTCGACGCATGGAGTGAAACTCCCCATCCGTCGTGACGATACGTTTTCTTTTTTTCCAATCGAGAGCGGAAAGAAAGCGAACCAATAGGTCATGGGTGTTTTGAGCCAGCACATAGTTTTCATGAAAGGGGTCTCCCACTAACTGAGCGAAGAATTGTTTTAGCTTGTCCGCCTTTTTAAAGGCCTTTTCCCATTTGTCATCAACTGACACGGTGGCATCATGCCAGGCTTCTTGCAGGCCTGATAGGGCGCAGTCGGGCCATGCTTGATGAGAATGGCCCGTCAATAAAGTTCTTCTGGTCACTGAAAATTCTTGATAGTGCTCGGAAATACTAAAGTCATCTAACTGATTATTAATCATTTATAAACTCATACGAACTTGCCAAAGATCTGGGAATATTGGTTTGTCCAAAGAAGCCATTAAGTAGTTTGCGCCGTCTGATCCGCCGGTACCCTGCTTCATGCCGATCGTTCTCTGAACCATTTTAACGTGACGGTAACGCCATTCTTGAATGCCTTCATCGAGATCAATTAACGATTCGCACAGCTGAGTTAGCTTCGGATCTTTGTGATAAATATCCTCAAGAATTTTGATGATTGCTTCGCTCGCCACAATTTCAGATTGTGACACCGTTGCTAACATTTCTTGTGGCACTGGGTAATCTCGTCCAGCAATAAATTTTAAAAATGCATCCCAAAGGCTTGGAGCTTCAAGTCTTGACTTTAGAGTTGCATATTCTTGGCTATCAGGAGAGTAGCGGCGCAGCACAGTTTCTCTCTTAAATCCAAGAGTAAATTCTATCTCCCGAAACTGAACACTCTGCAGCCCGCTTGCAGAATCCAAGCGACTACGAAATGCACTAAAATCTAAGGGCGTCATGGTTTCAATAACATCTACTTGGGAGACCATAACTTTTATGATACTTCGAACACGTTTTAGTACGTGTAGTGTACGACCCAGATCTCCTGTGTGAAGCTGTTTGCAAACAAAGTCTAACTCGTGCAGCAATTGCTTGAACCAAAGCTCAAATACTTGATGGATTATGATGAACAATAACTCGTCATGTTCAGCTCCACCGGGATGACTCTTAGAACGCGGCTCCTGGGCATTGAGTATTTTTTCGAGTAGCAAATAACTACTATAGTTTGTTGCTTGGTTTTCTTTACTCATTTGTTTGCTCGGTTTTTTAGTCAATGATCACGAGTGTAGCATTAAGGATAAATGCTTGATTCTCCTTTCGCGGCCGTCCTTGGCAGCAAGTAACACAGGGAGTGTTTTTAATATCTATTGAATAATCTTGATTCTGTGCATTAGCGTTAGGTATTCAAACCTAGCAGCATTGGAAATTGAACTGTCTTGTCGAATACCCGTATAGTTATGCCTCGAAATTCTAACCGGTAGCATCAGTAGGTTCAGCCTTCACGACTGTCAATTTCTTCTCCATTAAAGACCAGTCGCGTTGACCATGGAATCGGATTTCGCAGAGCATGGTGCGCCATACAAGAACTCTCTGCTTCGTCAAGCAAGGCTTGAATTCTTTCGGCAGGCTCAGGACTGTCTATAATGACGTGTGTCTCGACCATTTCACATTGACCTTCGGTTTGATGTCCGAACTCACGCATTGTGCCTAGATTAGTCATGAATCGTACACGCTGCTCCAATCGCAACGAAGTCACTTCTATTTTTCGTGCAGTGAGGATATCCGTGAGATGAGTCATGAGACAAAATCCAATGCCAGCGGTGAAAAATGCTAGTGGTGGTGGTGCGGCATCGTTGCCGACCGGTGGCTGCTCATCGCAATACAGTGTAACTGGCGAAAACCCCGGGATATTTACTTGCACAGTACCCGTCTTGGATTGCTTTGTATTTGCGACTGCTGTGAGATTCACCTCAAAATGCAGAGCCTCTGGAGGGCGCGGCTTCGTGAAAGGACTGGGCTCAAACTCAGATGGCTCTGGAGCTAATTTTGCCCTTTCTCCAACACGATATTCGTTGCTATTCATAGTTAGTTTTCCCTTAGTAGTGTATTTACGTAAACCGGTGGTCACTCGACCTCCGGCATGTCTTCGTTCAGCATTCGAGTCGTGTATTGTTGCCCGATAGCAGAGATAAATTTGCTAGTGGCCAACGTGATCAGTATCGCGTAATCCAAACCATGAACGCCAAATGTGGTGTCAGAGTTTCCTCTGAACTTATTTTAGATAGAGATAAAATCACCATCCATTCGAAAACCGACTAGGTTTGAATCCTTGCCCATACCCCTAAAACTAATACTAGCCCTACCAGGATTGGGGCCAGGTATCGCATAATCATGCGCCATAGGGAAAAAGCATGATCACTGAGGCCCGACAGTTCCTCCCGCATCCACTTCTTGGGCGCGATCCAACCTGCAAACACTGAGATGAGGATACCGCCAATAGGTAGCATTATTTGACCGGAAAAAAAATCGATCTGTTCGTTTAAATGCGGCATAAAAATACTGGCCGCACCCAGCAACCAAGCCACGCAACCAAAAATTAACACGGACTTTTTCCTGCCAACCTTTAATTGTTCCTCGCCAACAGCAGCAGCGAGCATAAGCATAGTAACCGAGGATGTAAGGGCTCCGAGAAAGGCGAGAGAAAAGAACATGCCACTAACTATGGAGCCGAGTGGCATGTCCGAAAACGCCATTGGCATAGCCGTAAATATTAATCCCATACCCATCGCGGGATCCAGCTCAAATCGAAATACGATGGGGAAAATCATCAATCCAGCGATGAAGGCAACCATGGTGTCGGAAATGGAAATAACGAGACTATCTTGCGCGATATTTGCCTCTTTCGATAAAAAGGCGCCAATAGTTAGCATCGCAGCCCCACCCACCACTACTGAAAAGAAGGCTTGCCCAAACGCCGCCAACATGACCTGGGGTGATAGCTGATCGAAACGAGGACTAAACAAATAGGTCAATGTTTGCTCAGCACCGCCAGTAGATAACGCATAGATACTAAGACAGACCAGCATTGCGAAGAAAGCAGGCATAGCAATTTTGGTAAAGCCTTCTATTCCTTTATTGATGCCGCGAAGCACTATTAATGTGGTGATTATCATGAACAGCGATTGCCACAAGAAGGCTCTGAAAGGGCCGTCGTATATTGCCGGCATTCCTCCTGACTCGGGAAAGCCCCCGCCGAAACTAGCCACCGCAAAAGCTAGAACGCGACCGGATATAATGCCATAGATACAAAGGACCAAGTAGGTGGCCAGAGCGCCGATGAAGCCTACCAAGCCCCACCAAGGTGAATGGCCTGCGGCCTTCGCCATTTCCTTGGTTGAGCCGACCGCTGATAAGCCCATGCGTCGTCCAATCGCTAGTTCCGCCATCAATACTGGATAAACCACCACCACGATACAAACTAAATAGACGAAGACAAATGCTGAGCCCCCATTTTCTCCAGCCTGAAAAGGGAAACGCCAGAGATTTCCAAGGCCTACGGCCGCGCCAATACTGGTCATTAAGAAGGCATAACGGGAAGACCAGCGGCGAGGCTTGCCAGCATTCCCGGGCTCGCTTGGAGAATGATTATTCGAAGGTTGAGGCAGGTCAGTCATAGTGCTGGAGGCTACTTGTATTATTGGGATTTTTGAATGACAGCTTAGAATGGAGTGTAGTTAGCCGATCTTAGCTTTACAAGCGTCAGTCCAGCTCATTTGTGCGTGAATTATAGATGGCTGGGCTCTCCCAAAAAGAATGTCGAGATAGGACGGATTCGCTAGGGTTGATTGCCCGAAAACTACGAATCACTCCGAGGAAATTTAATCCTAACCCAACAATCGGTTTTAAAACTGGTAGAACGTGGTTTCTATAGGCATTAAAAAAGGCAGCACCTTGTGGTACTGCCTTTTTTGGTTCTGGCTTATTACTAGTCTTTAAACGCTTACGAGGTTTTCGTTCGCGAAGTCCCAATTTACTAAGTTATCTAGGAACGAGCCTAGGAAGTCAGGTCTTCGGTTTTGAAAGTCTAGGTAGTAGGCGTGTTCCCATACGTCGCAGACTAGGATCGGGGTTGCTCCATCTGTTAGTGGAGTTTCTGCGTTGGCCGACTTTGCGATCTTGAGCTTTCCACCATCGCTTACTAGCCATACCCAACCGCTGCCGAATTGCCCCATTCCGCCTGCTACGAATTCTGCTTTGAAGTTGTCGTAGCTGCCAAAGGCTTCGTCTATTTGTGCTGCGATGTCGCCAGTAGGGGCGCCGCCACCGGAAGCGCTAAGGCTATTCCAGAAGAAGCTGTGGTTATAATGCTGGCCTACATTATTAAATAGGGAGCCGCCTGCTTTAGCAGTTTCTTTTACCAGTTCTTCCAAGCTATCAGCAGAAATATCTGCATCGGCCAGTAGTTCATTGCCCTTTACTACGTAAGCGTTGTGATGTTTGCCGTGGTGGATGTTCAAGGTGTTGACTGACATATGTGGTTCTAACGCTTCTTTTGCAAAAGGAAGTTCAGGTAATTCTAGATTCATAATTTCTACTTTCCATTAACGGGTTACAAATGCAAGGCAAACACTAGCCATTCTCTGAATGATTTTCAGTATTAACACAGGTGTTCAGCAGTGCGATGAGAGGCTTATTCTAACAGAAAATGCAGATGGAAAAGGAGAGGGGGTGATGTTCGGGAGCCAATTAATTGGGGTTGCACGTACCGAAGCCAGTGCAGCTCGCGGTACGTGCCCCATGTCTTTTTCTAAAGCAATTGCATAATAAGTAGCAAGACTGCGCCGAGTGCAATGCCGCAGTGAATTACGCCAACTATACTTGTCATTGGTCCCTGCTTTCCCTTTATGGCATTGATCTGCAAGCCGAGGATAATAACGATACAGAGAACCTGTGCCAGAGTGCTAACCCCATCGTCCATCGACATGGGCAGTCGTCCAGCGCCGTCTAAGTGAGCCGATGCGCCCATGAAAAACAACATAGGAAGAGAAAAGAGGGTGTTCGTTCGTGACGCGAGGCCTGCTTTAGCCAGGGCGCCTGCCGCTGCTGGATTGGCTTCGCCTCCAGCGATCACCGCATCAGTTGAAGCTATAACTATTTGTTGCGCCGGCCAGATGATTAGCCAGACGTTTAGAAACATTAGGGTGCCCATTAATATGCCAATCATAATGTAGAAATTGATTGCGCTGGCGAGAAACCCTGCAAGAGCTAAACCCGATATGAAAGTAAGGAGCGCGCCATAGCGAAACCACCAAAGAGCCCGCGGTACGAGTTTTGAGATGGCTGAGGACTTGGCGCCAGCATCGGTTTCCTTGAAGAACTCCGTTTGTACGAAGTTGAAGTAGTAAAGAATGCCTATCCATGTCACTCCTGCGAAAATGTGTATCCAGCGAACTAGATAAGACAGTAAATTTTCTAATTCCATAATGGGGCTCCAGGGCTCGTCTATTTAATTATTTTTATACCCATAGCTGCACGTGGCAAGCTGTCGGTAGTTATTTTGCAGTCTACCACCGGCCAGAATACTTAGCTATTGAGTGATCGCGGGGATGGAATGCTTTGATGAATTCTAGGATAATGCCAGACTATGACAGACAACCACGATCTAGGTAATATTCCTCCAATTGTCCCCGACAGGGATGATGTGGACACCCATAGGAGTAACAAGCGAGCGCAGGGGCAAGATATTGTCCGTCCGGGCTATTATGCCGAGAAGGTGAAGGTGAGCACGTGGCCCGTGCGTATCATGCTGACGCTGATCGTCTTTTCCTTGGGCGGCGCGGGCTATGGTGCCTATCTGATGTACGGTGAGTATCTTAACGAGAGTGAGCAGACCGAACTGCGCATCGCCGATTTAGAGAGGCGCCTCGCTCTTGCCGGAGAATCAACCGAAGAATCTGCATTCAATATGTTCGAGAGAATGGACTTCAATTTCTCGGAGATAGACAAGCTCTGGGCGGCGCGACGCGTAATTAATGGCTCTGTAGAGGATCTGCAGTCTGAGATCGCGAAAATCGGCTTAGTAAACGAAGGGCAGAATGAAACCACGGCTGCAAATAGTCAACAGATCGCGTCGAGCAATCAGGTAGTCATGGCTGCCGAGACTAAGATCAATGCGCTGAACAGCGATGTCGCGGCAATAATGCAATCTGTTAATGGGCTAAACACTTCAGTTCAGGAGCTTGATGCAATGCGAGGCGACCTTTCCTCAATACGCCAGTCGCTTAATAGCGGCGACAGCACCGTACTAGGCTTGGTTGGCAGATTGGAATATATGGAAGAATCCATGGAATCTGTGAATGCCCACAGGCTGCAGATCAATGAAAGCCTATTCCGCCTCCAGGAAAACCTGGAAGCGTTACAGATCTCATCTGGCATTCAATAGCTGCAAATCTCACTTTCCGGTAAAGCGCGGTTCGCGTTTTTCGATAAAAGCGGTCACACCTTCTTTGAAATCGGGGCGCGAGGCACAGTCGGAAAAATATTCGGCTTCGGCTTGCAGCTGTGACTCGAATTCACTTTCCAGCGATCGATAGAATAAGGCCTTGGTGGCGCCGTAGACGTGTGTGGGACCAGTTGCTAGCCTGGTAGCTAGTTTCTGTGTTTCTGATTCCAATTCATCATTCGGGACAACGAAATTTATCATGCCGATATCCTTTGCAGTTTGGGCGCTGAAGCGATCACCCAATAGCGCTATTTCCATAGCCCTTTTGATACCGACTGCGCGTGGTAAATGGAAGGAGGAGGATCCGTCCGGACTGGTGCCAATCTTGCAATAGGCAAGGGTGAAGAAGGCATCCTCGGCGGCTATAACGAGGTCGCAGGCAAGCGCCATACTGACGCCAGCGCCTGCTGCCGCTCCTGTGCAGCTGGCAATAATGGGTTTAGGCATCCTACGCATGGCGAACATGATCGGGTGAAGGTCGTGAATGCGTAGCATGAATTCCTTTTTGATTTCATCTGCTGATTTCTTAATGGTCTCCCCCATGCCCTTTACATCGCCGCCAGCCATGAAATGGTCTCCAGCGCCTTTAAGAACAACGCAGCGGACTGATGCATCAATCTCCACGTCGTGCAGCGCGGTGCAAAGCTCAGAGCGCATGTCCATGCTGAGAGCGTTTCTGGCCTCAGGCCGGTTCATAGTGAGTGTGGCAATGCCATCGTTGATTGATACTTCGAGGTGAGACATGGGCTGATCCTGAGTTGAGACTTGCGTTGAGCTAAATTAGTTTTGAGTGATAAGTATAACGTTAGAATTTGCTGTATTGAAAGTCAGTGATTTTGATCTTGGCAATAGCGCTGGTTTAGGTATAATACGCGCCCTTCACGGGCTAATAAGCCTTTTGATAAATGCGGATGTGGCGGAATTGGTAGACGCGCTAGATTTAGGTTCTAGTATCGCAAGGTGTGGGAGTTCAAGTCTCCCCATCCGCACCACTTTACGGTTTTACTGGTTCCAGTAAGGCCTTCAAACCCTCGGAATAGCTAGTTTTCCCTTCTACTATGGGTGATGTTAAACCTATAGCAGAAAGTTTCAGAGAGGCCAAGTTGAAAGACGATAGCGACAACGAAGTATCAGTATTTAGCAGCAACAGAAAAGCAGAGTAGAATTAGTGTTGTTAGTTTTTCACTGGCGGCCTCCAGGCACAATTAGAATTTTATCAGGCGGTGACTGCTTAGAGCTTAGTGCAGTTGTAAACTTCGGTAGCTAATGCACTCCTGCCATCTTCAGTCTGTACTGCGCCAAGCAAGGTAGACCTTCCCATCTTGCCGGAAGTTGGGTCAATATATATGAGTTTTGAGCCGAGCGAATCTAAACAGCTAACTTTTCCATTTGAGGCTTTCGAGCATTCTAAGGGCCGTTCCTCTTCCGACATTCTATAGCTGGAATATTTACCGCCTAATCTGAGTAGCATAGGTATAGGCTCTGCACCCATTTGCCTCCAAGCGTCGTTCTCCCATATAAGCTGTGTTCCCGCCACTTGCTGACAAGTCCAGATTTGTTTCTCTTGCGCTATGACTAATGGTGATAGGAGTAGCAGTATCAGTGTTGTTAGTTTTTTCATTGGTCAGGTTCCTTTTTGGTATTGCTCTCCGAGTTATATATTCAGTATTCTCCTCTGGTTAAGCCGCATTTCAACTATGGTCAGCAGCCAAACGATTAGGATGATTGTGATAAATGCAGTAAACAAGTCGTGGCCAGCAGTCAGCCCTTTAATCCAAATTGATTAATTTCATCACTCCCCTCTGAAAACCAATTTTGGCTTTGAGAAAACCAGTTCTGAATTCTTGTCCACAGCTCCGAAAGAGTTATCTATAAACCTTGGTGTAAATTCACTTATACACTAACGCAAAGACTATGCCTCATATTGATTAGCGTCAACTTAGCGGGTTGCGCGTCAAGTTGACAAAATCATTTATTCCATGAGCCGATTTCAATCGAAAAGTTTTCAAAAAAAGGTTATGAAGTCATTGTTCGTGCTGAACCGATCAATGTCTCTGAGCAAGATGATGAAGTAGAGATTTGTTTTACGGTTATGGATCTGTCTCTTATACACATCTCCGAGCCCACGAGACC
>CAJXQP010000055.1 GCA_913058275.1 uncultured Gammaproteobacteria bacterium
CACAGCCACAGACGTAGCAAGCTCAGCAGGCAGTCTCAAAGCCTATGCAGTAGGATTGATTGCATTCATGTCTATTAAGATATTCGCACCAGGGTACTACGCGCGACAGAATACGAGCACGCCGGTAAAGATTGGTATCGTAGCGATGGCGAGTAACATGGTGATGAATCTGGTCTTCTTCATAGGCGGCCTCGCTCATGTGGGTCTAGCGTTGGCGACTAGCCTCGCTGCATTCTTGAATGCAGGGCTATTGCTGCGCGGACTCACGGCTGATGGTGTATTTAAGTTTCAGCCCGGTTGGGGGATTTTTCTGCTTCGGGTGGTGTTGGCGAATGCGCTGATGGTTTTTTTCTTGGTGAGCTTCGCAGGTGATTGGCAAGATTGGCTAAGCTGGACAATGACAGGCAAGATAGCTCGGTTGGGTATTTTGGTTGTAGGTGCTGTGTTCATCTATGCGGCGGTGCTGTTTGCGGCGGGCATAAGATGGCGCCATATTTATCGTTAATTTCCAGCAGGGGGCGGGATGAAAAAAGTATACAGCACTGAAATTCTCGCTAATGCTTGGAATATTAAAAATGTTCTGGAGCAACACGATATTGAGGCGGTGATAAAGAATGAGAACCTTTTCTCGGCTTCAGGCGAGGTGCCTTTTATAGAATGTCTGCCAGAGATTTGGGTTAAGCCCTTGGACGTCGTCCGTGCCGAACAGATTATTACCGATTTAGAAGGCTTGCCTGAAGAGGTCGGTCCAGATTGGACCTGTGCAGGTTGCGGGGAATCTAATTTGAGTAATTATGCTGTTTGTTGGAGCTGCGAAAGTAGCCATGAAATCACTAATGAAAACGACCTAACCAATTAATAAGCATGTCAAAAATATTCACTCAACTTACTTTGCTTAGCCTGCTCGTCGTCCTGCCACCGTCATTGGTGGCTGAATGTGTTGTACTTCTGCATGGCTTAGGCAGGCTCTCGAACTCTATGTCTGAGTTGGAGACCAAGCTGGCACCTGCGGGATATAGTGTAGCAAATATTAAGTATCCATCGCGTAGCCATCCCATCGATGTGTTGGCAGTGGATGCGATAGGTCGTGGTCTCACTCAGTGCAGGGGCGAGCGTAAAAGTGAGATTCATTTCATCACTCATTCTCTAGGCGGCATACTGCTGCGTTATTATCTCTCCCAGAACACCATTCCTGAGTTGGGCCGAGTCGTGATGCTTGGGCCGCCGAATCAGGGTAGCGAAATTGTGGATGGCCTATTACCCCTGCCGGGTTTTGGGTTTATTGGCGGGCCGGCAGGCGTGGCCTTGGGAACGGGAGAGGGCAGTATCATAGAAAGCCTGGGCCCAGTTGATTTCAATCTCGGTATCATTGCGGGGAGTACTAATATCAATCCTCTAGAATTTCTATTTATTGCCGGGCCCAGTGATAGTATCGTTTCAATCGAGAGCACTAAGGTGCGAGGCATGAATGCGCACATTGTCTTGCCGGTAACACATACGTTTATGATGCGAAACAACGAGGTTATCGAGCAGGCAATTCATTATTTGAAGACAGGTTCTTTCATTTTTGAACCTATTGATGAGGAGCGAGAGGATTAATATGGCTGCTAATAATAATCCCAACACTTCTCTGGCCACCTCCGCCAGCCTTCACCCGAATCAATCCTCTGTGGCTACTGCGTTAGGTCTCGATATGGCTAAGCTTAGCTCTGTGGCAGCTGTAGTCGATGCTATAGAATCTACGCTGGGCAAGGTGGCCGAAGAAGAGAGTGCTCGCTGGTTCGCGATCAGCGTGCTTAGGCATCTGCGTAAGGCAAAGTGGTCTACTCCGCGCGATAGCGATCTGGATGATGCAGGGCAAAAAGATCTTGCCAAAGGTTGTTTGGCTGTTGATGGCTTTTCTGCATCGCTACGCACAGTTATTAAAGACTCTAGAAGCAAGTTCAGAATTGTAGGCTTTGCCAGCAGTAAGAAAATCGAAAGAGGCGTGTTGGCGACCGGCACCAAGGCTTACAAGATCGCGGTCAATACTATAGTGGCGGCAGGATTAGCTGCGCGCAAAACGAAACCGGCGAGTTACAAAACCACAACAAAGAAGAAGGTGGATCCGCAGCCTCAGTTAAAGCCAGAGTTAAAAGATAAGTTAAAAGAAGTCGAAAAAACAGTAGTCGGCCGCAGAGCGAAACGTCGTGGCTACTCGATTGGCGAGTCCATGCCTGTGGGAGATACCCTGAAGGTGACATCGGAAGAAAATCAAACAGTGTCCATGAGCAAGGAAGAGTTTGCAGGTTTGGATGCCGCATTAAGTAAGAACGACGCCGAAATTATCCAGCAGAACTGGGATTATCAGCAGAATGAAGATCGTTGGAGTCGACTATTAGGGCTGTTAGCCGGCGTTGGTTTTTTTGTGTTCGTTGCGCTATTGCTTCTCTAGATAATCTGAATGCACTCAGACTAAGCGCGTGACATGAACTTCCCCGTTACCGTGTTTACTTTTATCACTTCTCCAACAGAGAGATACTCCGGAACTTGAATTTCTAGTCCGGTCGAGAGTGTTGCAGTTTTGCTTCTATTCGTCGCGGACGACCCGGTCACTGCCGGTGGAGTATCGGTTACTTCGAGATTCACCGATTGTGGTAATTCGATGCCAAGCAGATTGCCATCCATAATCAAGGCTACTATGTCTTCCTGCTGTTCTATCAGGTAAGGAATCTGACCCTCAAGGCGGTCCGAGTCTACCGCGTACTGGCTGAAGTCTTCCATATTCATAAAATAGTAGGTGTCGCCATCTAGATAAGAATACTGCACGCCGACGCGAACACAGTCCGCTTCCTTCAATAGATCATCTCCCTTGAATGAGGAGTCTAGTTTCTGGTGAGTCTGTAAATTATTGAAGCGGATTTTGTAGAGTGTGGCTGCTCCGCGAGAAGAGGGACTCTTGCTCTCTGTCTGCTTGACGATATGAGGTATGCCATCGATATCGACAATCATTCCTCGTTTAAGTTCGTTGGCTTTAGGCACGCTGCTGATTCCTTTTCCGCTAGGCTCAATAATGGGAGGAATCTACAGAATAGGAGTGCTCCTGTAAATAGCGCCGTACTAGTCACCGTTAGCGAGCTACATTTTAGCGATAAGGCTTTGAATACTAGCTGTTTTCAACCATAATCCGGAATCTCAAAAAAAGCATCAAGGTACGGCAATGACAGAGCACATTAAGGAAGTCGACAATCTTCATATTATTGGTCATGAGGAATTGGTCTCGCCAGCAGCACTAAAGAGCGAGTTTTCTCTAGAAGGTAAGGCTCTGGAGACGGTGCAGAATGGCCATCGTTCGGTCAAAGGCATTCTCGATCACGAAGATCCACGGTTGATAGTCGTTGTTGGGCCCTGTTCCATCCACAGCCCGACAGAGGCGCTGGAATACGCACGACGCCTGAAGACTCTGGCAGATGAATTGTCGAACGAGCTATTGATCGTGATGCGCGTCTATTTCGAGAAGCCCCGAACCGCTATTGGCTGGGAAGGGCTAATCTACGATCCGCATCTTGATGGCAGCCACAAGATCGATCATGGCCTACGCATCGGTCGTCGCCTGATGTTGGATATAGCCGAAATAGGGCTGCCTATCGGCATCGAGGCCTTGGACTTAATAACGCCTCAGTATCTGCAAGATTTGGTTAGCTGGACGGCAATAGGTGCACGCACCACAGAATCGCCGACCCACAGAAAGCTTTCGAGCGGCATTTCATCGACGGTTGGATTCAAGAACAATGTCGATGGCGGGCTGATGGTCGCGGTTAATGCGATTCGCTCAGCATCTGCTACAAACAGTTTTATCAGTGTGACAGAGGACGGTAAGGTTGCCATGTTTCGAACAGGCGGTAATCCGCATTGTCATGTCATTCTTAGAGGGGGCAAGTCACCCAATTATGATGCTGCGAGCGTAGCGGCGTGCGAAGAAGAATTGCAAAAGGCGGGCTTGATAGAAAATGTCATGATCGACTGCAGTCATGGCAATTCGAATAAAGATCATCGCAACCAAAAATTAGTATTGGATGAGGTCGCGGCGCAGATTAATAACGGCAACAAGTCCATCATCGGGGTCATGGTCGAGAGTAACTTGGAGGAGGGTAATCAGCCTATCCCAGACGATCTAGACGATCTGAAATATGGCGTGTCAATAACCGATGCCTGTATCGACTGGACAACAACGGAAACGGTGCTTAGAGAATTCGCCGGATCAATTTCTGAATCTCTGAAGTCTCGAGCAGTCTAGAAACTTAGGGGTCTGTCCCCGTTTTCCTCTTACGCTTTCAGTACAGTAGCGAGGCTGTTGCTTAGATACTCTATGTTGGCGTCGTTAATACCAGCTACGTTGATGCGGCTAGAGTTAACGAGGTAGATGCTGTAGTCATTGACTAGCGTCTGAACCTGACCCACATTCACGCCTAGGAAGGAGAACATGCCTTTCTCTCTCTCGATAAAGCTGAAATCCTGCTCAATTCCAATAGACTGAATCTGCCTAACGAATTGCGAGCGCAGACCGTTTATGCGGTCACGCATCTCAGTTAATTCAGCATCCCATTCAGCGCGTAACACATCATTCGTGAGAATTAGCTGGACGATGGCGGCACCATGATCAGGCGGCATTGAGTACATTGCTCTCGCGGCACCAGCTATCTGGGTAGTGGCTACTGCAGTCGCAGCTTCGCTGTCGCAGATTAGCGTCATCGCACCGGTGCGCTCGCGATAGAGTCCGAAGTTCTTTGAGCAGGAACTGACTACGATCAATTCGGGTAATGACTCGGCGAGTAGACGTGTGCCGTAGACATCTTCTTCTAGGCCATCTCCTAAACCTTGATAGGCGAGGTCGATAAACACAGTGAAGCCCTGCTTGAGCGCAACATCTCGAACCTGCTGCCACTGCTGCTTGTTTAGATCGGCGCCACAAGGGTTATGGCAGCAGCCGTGCAGTAACACGATATCGCCGTTATCAATCTTGCTAAGACATTCAATCATCTCGTCGAATTTCACACTATGACTATCGTAGTCGTAGTAGGGATACTCTGCGATCTTGAGGCCGGCCGAACCCAGAAGAGGGACGTGGTTAGCCCAGGTTGGGTTGCTTACCCAGACCGTAGCATCCGGGTTAGCTGATTTAATGAATTCGGCAGCGAGTCGCAAGCCACCACAGCCACCGGGTGACTGCACGGTGACGCGTCGCTTGCCTAGGCTGTCATTGAGAGATTTCCCTAACAACAGCTCCGCTACTATCGCGTTGTAGCCAGCAGCACCAGTTGGCCCCACGTAGCTTTTCGTCGTCTGCGAATCGAGAATCATACCCTCGGCTTTCTTCACCGCCGTCATGACGGGCGTATCGCCAGCCTCATTTTTGTAAACGCCGATTCCCAAATCGATTTTCTTCGGGTTGCTGTCGGCACGGTAGCTGGCCATGAGTCCTAGAATGGGATCTGCGGGAAGAGCTGGAAGTGATTGAAACATGTTATTTACTCGATCTTCTGAGGTTGGCTTTGAGGGTGTTTTGCAGCAAAGAGGCGCGCGTCATTGGACCTACACCTCCGGTTACGTAAGTAATATACGAGCACTTGTCTTTCACGTTTTCGAAATCAACATCGCCTACGTTTCTAAAACCTGATTTCTTCGTTTCATCTGGAACTCGGGTCTGCCCCACGTCGATAACGACGGCGCCTTCTTTAACCATGTCGGCGGTGACGAATTCTGTCTTACCAATAGCGACGATAAGTATGTCGGCTGTTGCGCAAAGAGCAGCGAGATTCTTTGTTCTGCTATGAGCGATGGTAACGGTCGCGTTGCCAGGGTTGGTATTTCGTGACATTAGGACTGCCATTGGAGTGCCGACGATGTTGCTACGGCCCAATATCACGCAGTGTTTTCCTTCGGTATCTATCTCATAGCGCTTTAGCAATTCCATGATGCCGTTGGGTGTGGCCGATATAAACGTGGGCAGGCCCAGATTCAGACGGCCCACGTTTTCGGGGCAGAAACCATCGACATCTTTGACGGGGTTGATTGCCAAGATGATCTTGTTCTCATCGATATGCTTAGGCAGTGGTAGTTGCACGATGAACCCATCGATCGCATCGTTGTTGTTTAACTCATCAACCTTAGCGAGCAGCTCCTGCTCGCTAATAGTGTCTTCAAGGCGGATCGTGGTTGACTCGAAATCGACCTCAGCACAGTCTTTTACCTTGAAGGCGACGTAGTTCTGCGAGGCACCGTCATTTCCGACGAGTACTGCCGCGAGGTGAGGGACACGCTGACCGCTGGCTTTAATTTCAGAGACAGTTTTAGCGATTTCTTGACGAATTTCCGCCGAGCAAGACTTGCCATCAAGTAGTTGCATAGTGATCTTCCAGTGTTTTAGAGAGCCCGTTTCAGGGCTCGAATGCGAATGAGGTGCTTCGCTGAGAATAGCGTATTTCGAAGTGGCCCTATCATAAACGAGCAGCCAGATTAGCTCAAGCTCGGTGAGCGAATATGGTTACCACTTGCCGGTGTTTTCCATGCTTTTCCAGGGCTCGATAGTCGGTAATGCGTCGCCCCGCTGCAGGAGCTCGACCGAAATATTATCCGGAGACCGAACAAATGCCATATGGCCATCTCGCGGAGGACGATTGATAGTTACACCGGCATCCATCAGTTTCTGGCAAGTGTCGTAGATGTTGTCTACGGCGTAGGCGAGGTGACCAAAATTGCGGCCCTCGTCGTACTCTTCAGGGTCCCAATTATAGGTAAGCTCAACCTGCGCGTCCTCATCACCGTGCGCTGCGAGAAATACCAGGCTAAACCTAGCCTCCTCGAAATCGCGGCGCCGTAGTTGTTTGAGACCCAGATGCTCGCAGTAGAACTCCAAAGACTTATCTAGGTTATGTACGCGGACCATTGTGTGAAGGTATTTCATAGAGATTACTCAATTAGTGTATGAATGGATTATTGGGCTGGTTTTTTAGAAGAGCACGACGGATCGAATGCTTTTGCCTTCGTGCATTAGATCGAATGCTTTATTGATATCTTCCAGCGGCATCGTGTGTGTAATGAGTGGATCGATCTGGATCTTGCCATTCATGTACCAATCGACAATTTTAGGTACATCGCTGCGGCCGCGTGCGCCACCGAAGGCGGTGCCTTTCCACGAGCGGCCGGTTACTAGCTGAAAAGGGCGCGTCGAGATCTCTTGCCCGGCTCCTGCTACGCCAATGATATAAGACTCACCCCATCCCTTGTGGGTACATTCCAGAGCCTGGCGCATAGTCGTGGTGTTGCCTATGCATTCGAATGAATAGTCTACGCCGCCATCGGTTAAGTCGATTATGGCCTCAGTGACATTATCGACGTCCTTCGGGTTGATAAAGTCGGTCATACCGAATTCTCGACCGAGCTTCTCGCGGTCAGGGTTGAGGTCGACGCCAATAATTCGGTCGGCTCCAACCATCTTCGCTCCCTGGATGACATTCAGGCCGATACCGCCGAGGCCGAAAATCGCCACCGTGCTGCCCGGTTCCACCTTGGCATCGAAAGCTACCGCCCCTACGCCGGTAGTAACGCCGCAGCCGATATAGCAGACCTTATCAAACGGTGCGTCAGAGCGAATCTTCGCTAGCGCGATCTCAGGTAGCACGGTGTAATTTGAAAACGTAGAGCATCCCATATAATGCAAGATGGGCTTGCCATCGAGAGAAAAGCGACTGCTGCCGTCCGGCATCAGTCCGCGGCCCTGAGTTGCGCGTATCGATTGGCAGAGATTTGTCTTGGGGTTCAGGCAGAAATTACATTCACGACATTCGGGTGTATAGAGCGGAATGACTGTGTCGCCAACCTTTAGGGAGCTAACGCCAGGTCCGACTTCGACGACAATGCCCGCACCTTCATGGCCGAGTATCGCGGGGAAAGCACCCTCAGGGTCATCCCCTGACAGAGTGAATGCATCCGTGTGGCAGATGCCAGTCGCTTTAATCTCAACAAGGACTTCTCCAGCTTTTGGGCCTTCCAGATCGACTTCGACGATTTCGAGTGGTTTCCCTGCTTCGAATGCAACCGCAGCACGTGATTTCATGAATTTCTTCCTGGTTGTTACTAAAATTGTTACCAAAGTTGTTGCTGAGACTATTGCTTAATTGGTCGCATTGTAAGAGTCCTGTGCTCCAGCGGCAACTTAGGATGCCATCGAATTGTTCGGGGGCATCCTTTGGCTTGCCCAATGCTGGAGCTTGCGGTCTGAAGCGAGTATTATCATGCGCTCAATGTTGAGCCTTAGTGATCATGAAGAGAATTGCTCTACTCCTGTTTACCCTCCTAACAAGTGCAAGTTTCTTTGCCTTTGCGCCGGTCACGCAGGCGGCGCAGGTGAGTGACAACATTGTGTGGATTGATGTGCGCTCTAAACGTGAGTTTCGTCGTGGGCATATCGAAGGCGCAATTAATATTCCTCATGGGGACATCGGTCATAGAATATTTGTAGAAGTGCCCGATACCTTTACTCAAGTGCACATATACGATGGCAGTCAGGGGGCATTCGCAGGTATTGCGCTCGAAATGTTGATGGAGATTGGCTTTCAGGAAGTTATTAACGAAGGCGGCTATGATGCTCTGCTTGAGAAGCAGGGGCTTAGTGAAGAGTAGTTTGATCGTCACGATTGTATTCGCCAATTCATTCCACGTTTTACTGTCAACCGGCTTAGTGCCGCACTGAGCCTGCTCACAAACGCTTATGGAAATCGTATTAGTAGTGTTCGTCATATTCGTTGGCTCGTTTGTTCAGAGTTCAATCGGTTTTGGCCTGGCTATCGTCGCCGCTCCTATTCTTTTCTTAATAGATCCCCTCTATGTTCCTGCTCCTATAACTATCTCGGCGCTAACGCTGTCGGTTGCAAATTCTTATAGTCACTGGCGTTCAATTTCGTTTCGCGGTTTGAGGTTTGCAATTCTAGGGCGAATCCCTGGGACTATATCCGGTGGCTTTTTGCTGCTGTGGATCGATCAGCAAGCGCTGGCACTGTGGTTGGGTCTATCGGTACTCGTTGCGGTAGCCCTTAGTATGAGTAATATTGTTTTTAAGGCGAATGGGAAGTCGCTTTTCTGCGCAGGTTTCCTTTCTGGATTCATGGGTACTAGTACCTCAATCGGTGGGCCGCCTATGGCGTTAGTGATGCAACACCAAGAGAACGACTTTATTCGGGCGAACCTGGCCGCATTCTTCGTGGTAAGCTGTCTTATGTCTCTGGGGATGCTGTCCAGTATCGGGCGTTTTGGTATGGAGCATATTATGATTTCCTTGCCGTTGATGCCTGCCACGCTGGCAGGATACTGGTTAGCAATGCGTACCATGCATCGTATCTCGCACGAGAACCTGCGGCGCGTCTCGCTAGGGCTTTGTGTGGTCGCAGGTTTAGCAGCAATTGCCTCCTATTGGATCTAGAGTTGCAAGTGCGGATGCAAAAGCAACGCTTGCTGCGATGATGTAAAGCCCACAAGCCGAGATTTAGCGGTGCTATTTAGGCGTTCCTCTCAGAAGCTTCACTGTTATTCGAATAGAAGCATTTTTTGTGGTTAACTCACACCTGTATTGCATAACAGTGATTGACGGTTAAAGATTAAAACAAGTCAGAGAAGGGTGAAAAGAAATGGCAGCTTGGCCAATCGAAATTAGCATGGAGTCCTTTAACGAAGCCTGGACCTTAGAGGGAGAGACTTTTTGGCGCAGTGTTTTCGAAATGCACAAACATAAAATGGAGATTAAGAACCCAAACATCGCCATTGGAAATCTAGAAAAAATATTTTCGGCAACTTTTACACTAGCAAATACTAAAGGTTTTCAGGCGATGAGTCTGAGGGATCTGAGTCGAGAGACGGGCATAAGTATGGGCGGGCTATACGCTTATATTGGTAGCAAAAACGATCTCGCTTCAGTGATAGAGGGTGTGCTAAGAAATACTATTGAGCAGATCGTCGGTGGACTAAGTGCTCATGATTTAGAGCCACTCCATTGCCTGCGCGCAATCGTCTATGGAGAAATATTCGCCATGGAGAAAATGAGCCCTTGGTATTACTTCTGTTTTATGGAATTGAAGGGGTTG
The DNA here is from genome assembly GCA_913058275.1 of uncultured Gammaproteobacteria bacterium. Classification (GTDB taxonomy): domain Bacteria; phylum Pseudomonadota; class Gammaproteobacteria; order Pseudomonadales; family Pseudohongiellaceae; genus UBA9145. The sequence continues at coordinate 10,116 of CAJXQP010000055.1, forward strand.
CCGCGGGAGCAGCAGCAACAAACACTCGAGCTTGAGTTGCGTTTTGAAGGCATGTTGATGGACGCGATACTTGAAGGCGTGGTAAGTGGTCAATTCATTTGTGACCAACCCAAATTACTGGCTTCTCAGGTAACGGCCCAGCTACAGCAATGGCACTTGAAACAATGGAAATTTAAATTGCGCGATATAGGTAAGCAGGAGTATGCGCAGTTTGTTTTCGAGAGTCTGCTTAAGTGTCTGCAATATACAGCTGCTGACATTGAAGGTATCAATAACAGTGTGGCAGCGAAATCAGAATCGTCTTAACTATTCTCCGCAGTTAAGCCTTTCTTTTCAGCATAGAAACTGCGGATTTCTTTCATGTCAGTTTCTAACTCCCCGGTGGGGTAGAAGAAGTCTGCGAAACCAGCTTCTTTTTTTCCTGCATTCACGTAGCCCATCAATATAGGCACTTCAGCGTTATTCGCTATATGGTAAAAACCAGTCTTCCATTCGCTTACTCTACGTCTCGTGCCTTCAGGTGGCACTAGAACTACAAAGTTATCGTTGCTCTTAAATTGAGCGACAATATCAAACACAACGTTGTGTGACTTGGTACGATTGATCGGGATGCCTCCTAGCCATTTCATGAGACCGGAAAATGGGAAGGGGAAGAGAGTGTGTTTGCCCATCCAATAAAGCTGTAATCGTAATTCCAATACAACCAGTAGCATTAAGGGGAAATCCCAATTACTGGTGTGAGGCGCGCCAATAAGGACGTATTTTGGAACAGATACTTTGCTGCCCTTTGATGTCCAGCCGACAAGTCTGAGGATCAAGATTGCTAGAAAGCGCAGCAGCGGTGTGATTAACGGAGTAGAAAAAATCGTGGTTCGCATTGTTGTCTATTCTGGTTGGACGAGAGCAGTATAGCAGTGGTTCGCTTGTCTAGGGTAATTTTGGACAATTCTATGGTAGCTCCGGTCTTGACTTTGGAATAGTCCGAACGCCAGAGGTGCCATAGAATTATTCAGCCCAAGTCCATAACCCGAACATCCATGCCCGAAGGTGATATTTGGATTCTTTAGCCCAAGTTATTCGTAGTGAAAGGTAACGGTAAAGTATTCCTTTCGCTTCGCCTTGACGCTGATGTAATCAACATACCCTCTAGTGTTAAAGAATTGATTGGGGTGGTGCAGGCTAAGCGAATAACCTGTGTAGCTGATGAGTCTTTTTCTTGGATAAGTTATAACATCATTTATATAGGTTGCATCGTGATCTATGCCGGTGAAGCTAACGCCGGTTACCGGTCTATTTGGATAGGGGTTTTCGATGATTCGGGTTCGGCGCGAATTGCCACCTCTCACAGGATCGCTAGTGAAGCTCGCTTGGGAATAGCCATCGCGATTGGAGTTTCTGCCGCTAAAACCGCGCGCGGATTATCACGATCGCGACGATACTCGTGACCATGACCATGACCATGACCATGACGAGAACGTTGGTTTCTGACGAGAGTTGCGTGCTGGGTAGTCTGGGTTACTAGAAAGGCAGACGCGACATTGAGCAGTAAATCTTCTATATCATTGTTGCGAGGGCCATGATCCGCATACGCCGCACTCGACCCTAGGATTAGGGTCGTGGCTAAGAATAGTGGTGTTGCTCTAGTAAAATTTGTCATAGCGTTTCTCCTCGTTCTAGAGTCCATATTACGCACCCCAGATGAACTAGGAATGAATAGAGCGCTGTCGATGGCTGGCTGCAGTTGGTAGACGTTTGCTGGAAGTCTGGTTAGGCCGGAATAGTATTTTGATGGATATTGCAGTATAGAGGAGAGGGGCAGGCCTGAGCGCGACTATTGTTGTTCCTCACCAAACAAGCTCTTCAATGCAGCAAGTGCCTTGTCCGCTTCCGCAGTAGGGGACGTCTAGGCTTTGGCAACTGGTTCGGTTTCTTCTCCAAACAGTTCTGCTAGGCTGGCTTTAGCAGCCGTTGCAGTCGCCTCGTCTTTTTTTCCACAGGCTTTGGGGCTCACTTTGAAGAAGTCGCAAAAGTTGGCTTTTTCATTGTCCTGCACAGATTCCGCTCGATCTTCGCTGCAGCTATCTGCGAGATTAGGCGCGTAGTACTTGCAGGAAATACAGGCATGGAGATCGGCATTACAGGTGCTGCATTCTTCATATCGCGAGAAAGGCAGGAGCAAATTGCGTAGGGTGGTGCCACATTTCCAACACTGAATAGTAATGTTGCTACTTGCCATGGTATTCGTACCGGCCTATTTTTCTATTTACCTACCATTCTTGAAAATAGGACTGAACCTGTCTCTTATACACATCT
>CAJXQP010000056.1 GCA_913058275.1 uncultured Gammaproteobacteria bacterium
GATCTACACCTCTCTATTCGTCGGCAGCGTCAGATGTGTATAAGAGACAGTGCTAGCACAGCACAGTTCACATGGTCATTGATTTGTTTTTCAACACCTGCTGTATCTAGCTCGTTAGGTATAAACTTTGAAATAGGCGATTTTATAGCGGACGGCGCTACCGCCGCTGTGGTTCTGGCCAATGGCCCAGCATGGAGAATCTGTAAGCAAATTTTTACATCGGGTGCTGTTTGATGCACGGCGCTGGTGACAATTTTATGCTGATCAGCTTCAACTTCCGTTGACAGTTTGGCATGATTCTCACTCCCGGACTCCTCATTCGGTGCAATACCACCGGTAATGATCATCCCAACCCCGCCCGCTGCGCGCTCAGAATAATACGCTGCCATGCGTTCGAAACCGTTTTCAGTTTCCTCTAGACCGGTATGCATCGAACCCATGATGGCTCGGTTGCGTATCTTGGTAAAACCGAGATCCAATGGCTCAAAAAGATTGGGGTATTTCATTGTTCACCATCAATTCGCGAATAGAAAAAAACTGTGATTAACCCGACACTTACGATTAAGAACGATAGACGCTGACTTTAAGGTACATCAATAAATAAGCACATCAAGCTATGTAAATAGCTCTACAACCCTATATGACTAGCGGCCTATGCCTGAGTTTTGCGCTTCACGAATCGTCTGCTGAGCCGCTAGTGGCAAGATATAACCATCCGCAACATTCTGCTCGGCTACTTCCTTAACCGCATCCACATAGAAGCTATGGTTAGGGTAGAGCGTATCGAGCGTTGCTTGATCGAAGGGCTGGTGCGAGCCATAGAGAAAGCAGAAGCGATTGCTGCCATTATTCATGCCCGTATTCTTCGCCGTAGCGACAACGTGCTCCGCAAGACGAATACCCCCTAGTACATTACCGTATTCATCGCGGGCAAATTCCACTTCAGGCATCATACGTCGCAGTTGCAGCGGCTCGGCTGTGGGTGGTGCTATGTCATCGCGTATCCATACGACCAAATGCTCGAACGCGGCATTCATGACATCACGGAAGGGTACGCGGCTATAGGTTGGCAAGTCGCAGCCTTGATCGCGTGGCTGTACATTTTCTAGTGACAGGCTCTCACGTAAGTTTCTAACTTTGCCGTATTCAATTTCAAAGGGTATGTCTACATGAGAACTACCTGCTACTTCCCATTGACGAAACGTGTCGGTATCCGGCTGTGGTGAGGCCGCACGGCGCGGCATATCCGTCTCTGCCATGATCTTGAAAATCTTTACAGGTTGATCGTCTCTAATCCTACCACCGCCGCCATGCACCATGACTCCGTCGTAGACTGGCTCCAGTGGATGAACGTTGTTGAGGTAGGTTGCGAGGCGACTTGCCGACTGCGAATGACCGGTGGCGATGATCTGCTCGGCCTTGAGGCCATCTAGAATATCCACTTCGCCGTTAGCTGAAGACTCGCCGACTCTATGTATAGCTTTTCCAACGGCGGAAAAAATATCGTAAGAAAGCTCGTCGCGAGTCGCCATGCCATCGTGAGTCACATCTAGCGACCCGTAGCGTCCGTCGCTCCACTGCTTCATAGTATCGATGCCCATCTGTTGAGCCGAAACCACAGCGTAGGCATAGCCATTACGAATGAAATGACTACCTGACTGCCACCAATCGATATCTTTATCCGGACCACCGGTTACGTTGATCCATTCGACGATGACGATGCCATTGAATGCAGAGGCTTCGGGGCGGCGCACTATGAGACGCGTCTTGTAGCGATGGTCGCTGTCAACAATTGTGGCATTCTCTAACTCCGAATCGCTGTAGCGATTCGCCCTGCCCTCAATAAAATACTCTTCCTCTACATAACCTGCAGACTCTAGTTCAATCGCGCTCGCACTGTAGATAGTATTGAGAGTTCCGCTGCCTGCTTTGTCCGCTAGGATCGGGCCGGTAATTGTAGCATTCGGCACTTGTGCAACTGACTGGCTAGTAACTAGAAGCAACGCCGTTGCAAACCCAGTAATGTTCCAAATTTTTCGGTTCATAGCATGCTCCGACTACTTACATTGCAAAGAAAAGCTTATTGCCAAGAACTAACTAGTTCATCATAGTCAATGGTGATGCCTTGCGGCTTTTCGTTAGCTAGCTTTGGCTTAGGTGCGCCGGGTTGGCTCAGCCAATACTCTCGGCTTTGCGGCTCATTCAGTCGGGGCCCACACTCACCCAATACATCAGCTCTCTCTAACCTCTGCATCAACCGTTCTTGAGCCACGGCCAGCGCCGTCAGCGCTTCTTGTGGCGTCTTGGCGCCAGAGGAAGCATCACCGATGTTCTGCCACCAAAGCTGCGCCAATCGTGGATAGTCCGGCACGTTAGTACCGGTAGGCGTCCACTGCACACGGGCAGGTGAACGATAGAATTCTACCAAGCCACCGAGCTCCACCGAACGCTCACTGAAACTCTCATGCCTTATATCGGAATCACGAATGATGGTGAGACCTACATGGCTCTTTTTTAAAGAGACAGTCTTCGAAGTGACGAACTGGGCATACAGCCATGCAGCCTTCGCTCTATCCACCGGCGTCGACTTCATCAACGTCCAGGCACCTGTATCTTGATAGCCTAGCTTCTGTCCCTCTTCCCAATACGCTCCGTGGGGCGAAGGCGCCATACGCCACTTTGGCGTACCGTCGTCATTCATTACCGGCAGGCCTGGCAGAACCATGTCCGCAGTAAACGTTGTATACCAAAAAATTTGCTGTGCGATATTGCCCTGCGCAGGAACTGGGCCCGCCTCGCTGAATACCATGCCCGCAGCCTCAGGTGGTGCATAGCGCTGTAGCCAATCTACATATTTAGTAACCGAATATACTGCAGCTGGCCCATCAGTCGCTCCGCCGCGCTCAACAGTCGAACCTACGGGACGACAGCCATCAACTCTAAGGCCCCATTCATCCACAGGAAGACCGTTAGGAATACCTTTGTCTCCGGCACCAGCCATCGACAACCAGGCATCGGTGAAGCGCCAGCCTAGAGATGGGTCTTTCTTACCGTAGTCCATGTGCCCATAGACTGTTTGTCCATCGATCTCACCGACATCGTTACTAAAAAATTCTGCGATGTCCTCATAAGCAGACCAGTTCACTGGCACACCTAATTCATAGCCGTACTTATCACTGAACTGTTGCTTAAGATCGGGATCAGTGAACCAGTCGTACCGAAACCAGTAGAGATTGGCGAATTGCTGATCCGGCAATTGATAGATCTTTCCATCTGGGCCGGTGGTAAAGGAGATGCCGATAAAATCTTCCAAATCCAATGTAGGCGACGTGACAGCGCTTGCTTCACTCGCCATCCAGTCGCTCAGATTACGGACCTGTTGGTAACGAAAGTGCGTGCCGATTAAGTCGGAGTCATTCACGTAGGCATCGTAGATATTTTCACCCGATTGCATCTGCGTCTGCAGCTTTTCTACTACGTCGCCCTCGCCTATCAGATCGTGCGTTACCTGAATGCCTGTGATCTCGGTGAACGCCTTTGCTAAAACCTGCGCCTCATACTCATGGGTTGTAATGGTCTCTGAAACCACTTTGATTTCCATTCCCGCGAAAGGCCGTGCTGCGTCGATAAACCACTGCATCTCTGCAAGTTGTTGTTCAGGGTCGAGAGTTGATGGCTGAAACTCAGGAAGCCACCTTTCGGCATCTTCAACATCGGCAGAGCTTGTCGCTATCGTTGATAGAAGTACCGCACAGCTCAGCAGTGTTTTTGGAAATCTTAATTGACGAACAATCATGCAAAACCCCTTCTAATTAATTTCAACCACGGCTCACTGCGCGGCGCACTGCAAAATCTATTCTCTAAACGAAACGAAAAACCAACAAGGCATAGACCACACATGCAGCAAGACCCCACCACAGGCTCAGACCCACTAGGGTCAACCAAGCCATGCAGATAAACGCACTGCCGAGCAGAGAGACGAATAACCTGTCTCCGCGGGTGGTTTCGAAGCGAAGAATACCGAGACGCGGACCACCACCTGGACTAAAATATTCCCAGATCGACATAGTCAGGAGCAGCGAGGCGATTACCGCGAAGAATATCGCGATGGGCTGTGTCCAAGCCATCCAACTTAGGTCCATTGATACCTTCTTAACTGCGTTTTCATGGGTATTTCGAGAGGCTTGAGCTTAGCAAAATTTCACCCTTACCCCAATTGTTTATATGCCGCCCCAATGACTCTCAGCCCGGCCGATCAGCTGCTAGTTGAGCTTGCTTCTATAGACCTGACGCGCCTCCTCGAACTGCCCGAAGACGTGAGCCTTCTCAGTCTCCGAACGCCAGCCTGGCCATGCGTCAGCTAGTGCTTGCAGTTTATCGATCCAGCGGATCGCATAGTCAACCGATTGCGGGTTCCGGATCGGCTGATCGCCTACCTGAAACCAAATTGGATTAGTGAATGCCTGCACATAACCGACATCGAAAGGAAAACGCTGATCTCTTTCCCCTTCTGTGCGCAAGTGACACCAGCCGCTGCGGTCAATTGAGTGCTCGAAGGCTATATCCAGGCTATTTTTGTTTCCACGTAGTGGAAAAGTCTCAACGAGCTTGCCATTGCAGACGAGCGCCACCTCTTCAAGCTCAGTGATAGAACGCAGACGCCCAGAGATTGTTACCTCACCACCGCTATCGGGTAGTTGAATTGTGTCGCCCGGCAATGAGTTACCAACCTGCATCTCCAGCAGCGGGCCAGAGCTAACGAAGGCACGGCCCCGCTTTAAGCCGTTAAACCAGGCATCCATATCCAGGCCGAGGTTTCCGGTATAGACATAGGTGCGATAAGAGCCAATCAGCTTGCTACGATGTAGCGAGGATATCGAGTCTTCACCACCGGTTGCCGTTACTCGCAGACCGTTATTCCAAACCGCATACAGCGGATAGAAGCCCGACGTCGCAGAGTCCGACCATTCCAATGCATCTGCCGTGCCCAAGGCCGCATCCACCATGAATCCCTTGCCGCCGCCTAGATTACCCTCTAGAGGGTCTTCCTCGCCTAGATAGGGATGCACATAGCCGGTTATCGCGCCTTGCGCCTTCGCCTTGAGGAACATATCGGTGTTACTCGGATACAGGCTCTCAACAGCAGTACCCTCGTAGCCGGTGACAAATGGCGAGATTAGATGCTCGCGCATGCCAAACATAAAGACGTGGCCGTAGAATGGCGGCCTGTACTCCTGACCCACTACAACGATCTGATCTTTTTCTGAGATAGGATGCTGCCCACCGCCTGGCACAAAGAACTGATAGTCGAGGATGCGATTGTCTTTATTCGCCACCTGCTCTAGCACCAAGTCCTGATCCTCGGAGCGCGACATCATCATCAAGTTCTCAAGGGTGTTGTGCAGATTGCCACCGTAGTTCGCATGCACGTGGGTTGAGGCGCTGTACCAACCTTTCGCTCCCATGTCGGTCATCTGTTCCAACTGAATAGTTAGCTGAGCGACTTCTCCCTCTGCGACTTCCACCTGAATGCTTTGTGGAAAATACTCGAAGCCTTTTACAAAATTTAGCGAAGCTTCACCGACGGGAAGAGTCAACTCAAACTCGCCGGCGTTGTGAAATATCTGATCACCTCGCGTGCCGGCACGAGCATACGCATCGTTAGGTGTGTAGAACTTTCCATCAGACGCCTCTAGGTGCACCCGATTGTGCGTGGCGCCACCGCTGCTATCCACGACTCGTACTTTTAAATATCCCATAGGACGTTTGAAATGCAATTCACTCATTGCAACGCGAATTAGTTTTCCGCCATATGTCTCTAGTAGCTGTAGCTGAGGAAGTCCGCCCTCGTTAGAAATAAAAGCAATCCATTCGCCATCTGGCGACCAACGTGGATGAAAGGCATCGTGCTGGAAGAAAGTCATCTTGTAGGGCTCGCCGCCCTGGGTGGGCTGCACATAAAGGTTATTGAATTGATCGGCAGAGCCGCTGGTAGAGGTATAGACGAAACGGCGCCCATCGATCGACACATCCGGCCGCGTACGATACAGAGTCTGTTCGGCAAGAACCGTAGTGGCCTGCAAGATGCCATCTTCTACGGCTGGCACACGTAGTACATTACCCGAGCCTAGCGGCACATTCCTATTCGATACGATCAGCAATTCATTGCCATCGGGTAACCATGCTGGCGTGATGTGCATGTCGCCGCTACCGAAGTAGAGTCGATTACTACCGTATTCGTTGTCACGGCTAATAGCTATCGGCTCGCCTGCCCATTGCCCGTCCGAAATTGCTCTAACATATACATTGAAGTAGCCACTGGGGTTGGTAGAGACATAGGCAACTTTACTACCGTCGGGTGAAAAGACTGGGTCTGTATAGATAGCCTGGTCGTCGGTTAGCGATTGAGACTCGCCAGTCTCGGTATTTAGAATTTCGAGCTGAATACGTTGATGCTCATAGTCAGCCGTATAGATTATCCATTTTCCGTCGGGGGACCAATCCGGCGAAGAGTGATAAGCATCGTTATAGGTGAGCTCATAGGCTCCACCTGTATCCGGGTCAACCTTCCAGATACTTCCCTGCATCGCTACTGCTATCCACTCACCATCGGGCGACCATTCAGGCGCCCACGGTGTGGCGCTAGGCGAAGGTGGAAAATAGAAATTATGCATGTAGTTTCCACCGCTACGCGCGGCGGGATAGAAACGAGCCTGCGCTGTTAGCTCGACACTAAGGATACTCACAGCGATGAACAGGACTAGGGAATATAGGCGGATTGGCTTCATAGGAATTCGGGCTCCAAGGTACTGGGGTAGAAATTATTGTTATTCGTGATTAGACCAAGACTATACCAATATTCGTCGGATCGCATTAGTCATTGGGAGGCTTCAATAGTTGCTTCTTACTGGTGCAGGGGCAGCTCTGTAGCGCAAGCGGAAAAGTTAAATCGAATCAGGACTACACCCGCCCTAGCGCAAAACCCTTAGCAATATGATTTCGAACAAAGTAGATAACCAAAGCACCAGGAATAATTGTGAGAATTCCCGCAGCAGCGAGTACCCCCCAGTCCAGTCCGGAGGCAGAAACGGTGCGAGTCATAACAGCACTGATAGGTTTAGCATCCGTAACGGTTAGAGTGCGGGCGATGAGAAGTTCGACCCAGGAAAACATGAAACAAAAGAACGCGGCGACACCGATTCCTGAACCGATAAGTGGAGTAAATATCTTTACGAAGAAACGCGGGAACGAGTAGCCGTCGATATAGGCAGTCTCATCAATCTCTTTCGGTACGCCGGACATGAATCCTTCAAGGATCCAAACCGCCAACGGAACATTGAACAGACAGTGAGCGAGCGCCACGGCGATATGCGTATCGATCAAACCGAAGGCCGAATACAACTGAAAAAATGGCAGAACGAATACCGCAGGAGGCGCCATGCGATTGGTGAGCAGCCAGAAGAAGAGATGCTTGTCTCCCAGGAATTTATAGCGCGAGAAGGCATAAGCAGCTGGTAGTGCGACGCTGATGGCGATAACCATATTCATCACAACGTAGGTAAGTGAATTGATGTAACCGTTGTACCAAGACGGATCGGTAAAAATGGTGATGTAGTTGTCCAGCGTGAAGTCTTGCGGCCATAGCGTAAACGTAGACAGGATCTCCTGATTGGTCTTGAAGCTCATGTTCAGCAGCCAGTACAGAGGCAACATCAAGAAGACTATGTAGGCGGTAATGCCAGTACGCTTAACCTTGAGCATGCTATTCGCCGAGATCGCCATTATTGTGCCCCCCCACCATTGGTCTGCTCGTCATTGTCGTAACTCGTCATCACCGTGTAGAAAATCCAGCAAACCAAAAGGATTATGAGGAAATAGATAAGCGACATGGCCGCAGCAGGACCAAGGTCGAATTGACCCACCGCCATCTGCACCAGGTCGATAGAGAGGAAGGTTGTGATATTACCCGGCCCTCCTCCCGTCACCACAAACGGCTCAGTGTAGATCATGAAGGAATCCATGAAGCGCAGCAGAATCGCGATCAACAACACGCGTTTTATTTTTGGCAGCTGTATGAAGCGAAATACTGCCCAGCGTGAGGCGCCATCGATACGCGCCGCCTGATAGTAAACTTCGGGTATGGATACGAGCCCTGAATAGCACAGCAGCACGACCAAAGAGGTCCAATGCCAAACATCCATGAGTATCAGCGTCAGCCAGGCGTCCAAGTTATTTTGCGTGTAGTTGTAATCGATGCCGAGACTGGCGAGCCCGTGGCCCAGCAGTCCAATATCTACCCTTCCAAACACCTGCCATATGGTACCGACCACGTTCCAGGGGATCAGTAGCGGCAGGGCCATTAGTACGAGGCATACCGATACACCCCAACCACGTTTCGGCATCGCCAATGCAATCAATATGCCCAGAGGAATTTCAATGGCTAAGATCAATCCTGAAAACAATAGCGTTCTTAATAATGCGTTATGAAATCGCTCGGAGGAGAGTATCTCTTGAAACCATTCCGTGCCGACCCAGAAAAATTCATTGTTACCAAACGTATCCTGCACGGAATAGTTAACTACGGTCATGAGCGGGATAATCGCGCTGATGGCCACTAAGATCAGCACTGGCATTACCATAAACCAGGCTTTGTTGTTCTGAACCTTCTGGATACTCATATTGCTTAGTCTCCCCTGCCACTGGCGACTCTATAGTCGTCTGCATAGAGATTAATGCGCGCCGAATCGAAGGAAACGCAGGGGTTCTCAGGAATCGCGACGCCGTCCTTAACCAAAGCGCTTAGCTGAACCCCTGCTATCTCTCCGCGTACAATGACATATCTACCCACGTCTTCTAGCGCAGTTACAGTGAGCGGCATGCCATCGCTTGGAGATAATCTAATGTGCTCGGGCCGAATACCTAACTCGAAGCGGGCGGTAGGGTTGTCTATAGGTTTGCTCAAAGAGATTCTCTTCCCTGCGAATAGCGCTTCGCTTCCATCGACCTCGCAGGGCAGCACATTCATACCTGGCGAGCCGATGAACTTACCAACGAAGGTGTGTTCCGGTGTCTCAAACAGTTGCTGAGGTGTCCCTATCTGCACGACTGCCCCCTCGTACATAACAATCACCTGATCCGCGAATGTAAGCGCCTCGGTCTGATCGTGAGTCACATAGATCATCGTATGTTGAAAGCGCTGGTGGATCTTCTTTAACTCGGTACGTAATTGCCATTTCAGGTGCGGATCGATAACAGTCAACGGCTCGTCGAAGAGAATCGCCTGCACGTCGGTTCTAACCAACCCTCGGCCTAGAGAAATCTTCTGCTTATCATCTGCGGTCAGCGAGCGCGCTCGATCATTCGCTCGATCCTGCAAGTCGAGCATCTGCAGAGTGTCTGCTACTCGTTTCTCAATCTCATTTTTGGCGATGCCCCTGTTGCGCAAAGGAAATGCCAGATTATCTGCAACAGTCATCGTGTCGTAGACAACGGGAAATTGAAATACCTGCGCGATATTGCGTTGTTCCGTTGTCAGGTCTGTCACATCGATGTCGTCGAAGAGTACCCGTCCCTCAGAAGGCCTGAGCAAGCCCGAGATGATATTTAGTAGCGTTGTCTTGCCGCAACCGGATGGACCGAGCAAGGCGTAGGCACCGCCGTCACTCCAGCTCTGTTGCATGCTATTGAGCGCGTAGTCGGGAGCCGAGGGATACCGATGTGCCAATGATTGTAGTTGTATAGATGCCATTTCGTGCCTAACTTTTTATTGTCGGCTGCCATTCAACAAGCGTGTCGTCGCAGTCGAACAAGAATAGATCCTGTGGTTTTAAATAAAACTCTACCGAACTCGCTACAGCAAAATCCTGCACGTCGTGGAGAAGCGCGACCCAGGGATTGTCTTCCATAGAAAAATGCACGAACGTCTCAGAGCCAGTCAATTCTGTGACTGACACACTGCCTTTAACCTCTATGTCATCGATGGCCTCTCTTTCACGACTAAGATGATGAGGTCGCACCGCCAAGGTGTAGCTTCCGTCCGGTATTTGCTTGATGTTGATTCCGAGTTTTTGCTGACTATTCGCGAACGCCAACTGTCCTGCAACACATTCCACCTTCGCGCTATTCAGCGGTGGATCTGAAAAAATCTTGGCGCAGCGCAGACTGGCTGGCGCTCGATACAGATCCAAGGTCGGACCGAACTGCTCGACTCTGCCCTCATGTAGACATACCGTATTGCCGCCGAGTACGAGGGCCTCAGTAGGCTCAGTGGTCGCGTAGACCAAGACTGCACCCATGGCCGCGAATAAGGCCGGCAGTTCAGCACGCAGCTCTTCGCGCAGCTTGTAATCGAGATTTGCCAACGGCTCATCTAACAACACTAAGTCGGCCTTCTTAACGAGTGCCCGCGCTAACGCGACTCTCTGCTGTTGTCCGCCGGAAAGAGTATCGGGGGTGCGGTCGAGCACCTGGGTTATTTGCAGCAACTCGGCTACTTCAGCAACTTGCCTATTTATCTGACTCTTTTCAACTCGAGCTACCCGAAGCGGTGAGGCAATATTCTCGAACACCGTTAGCGAGGGGTAGTTGATGAATTGTTGATACACCATTGCCACGTTGCGTTTCTGCACAGCCATGCCCAATACCGATACACCATCGAAGAGCAGCTCACCACTATCGGGTTTATCGAGGCCGGCCATGATGCGCATTAGGGAAGTCTTGCCTGATAGCGTGGGGCCGAGAAGAATATTCAAATCGCCGCGCTGCATGGAGAGGGAAATATCATCGAGGAGAACATCCTCCCCCTGGTGGCGCGTAATATTTCTCAGTTCAAGCATTCAGTGTTTCCATTTCCTAGTTTGCAGGAAAAGACTGGTCTATGTAGTTAGCGAGCGAATCACGTTCGGCACGCGAAAATTTCAGGCCTAGCTTGCTGCGTCGCCAGAGAATATCGTCTGCCGATTTCGCCCATTCTTCTGTGCAGAGATAGTCTACTTCTCTTTGGTAAAGATTATGGCCAAACTTCACACCAAGATCGCCTATACCTGAAGCATCACCCAAAACATCGGAGCTGAGAGTGCCGTAGCTGTTCAGCCAACGGTTGATAAGATCCGGACCCAACCATGCATTTTTCGAGACCATTTTTTGAAATAGATGTTCTGGGAGATCGAAGTCGCCTCCGGGTAGCGTTGCATCCTTGGTCCACGCCGGCCCCATAGCGGGCAATACATACTTAAGCCTACTTAATACATCTTCGGCTAGGACTCTATAGGTGGTCACTTTGCCACCATAGACTGAGAGTATTGGATGCGGATCAGACTCCAACTCCAAGTTGTAGTCTCGTGATACCTTGCTCGCGTTTACTTCTTCGTCATCTATGAGTGGTCTCACACCTGCAAAGCTGTATACCACATCCGAATGTAATATCGATTTCTTGAAGTATAGATTCACTATCGAGAGTAGATAACTTATCTCTTCTTTAGAGATTTCTACACGCTCCAGATTTCCCTTGTGCTCCGCTTCAGTCGTTCCTATCAAGGTGTAGTCTTGCAACCACGGGATTACAAAAATTACTCTGCCGTCGTGATGCTGCAACATAAAGGCCTGTGAGCCAGAGTGCATACGCGGCACGACGATATGGCTGCCTTTAACAAGGCGGATTTCATGCTCCGCCTCCTCTTTACTGAGTTGCTCTGATAACGCCGCGACCCAAGGCCCAGTTGCATTCACGATGGCTTTGCAGTCGATTTCAGTGTCCGTATTACTCGCATGATCGTGAAGAGTGACGCGCCAACCATTATCTAAAGACCTCATACTCGTGCACTCTGTGCGCGTAAGTATCTGTGCGCCGCGTTGTTTCGCCTGACGCGCATTCAACACGACTAAGCGCGAGTCATCCACCTGTGCGTCCCAATATTCGAAGCCCCGGGTAATTACCGAATTGAGCGGGCCTTCGGGATCTATCTTGATGGAGCGCGAACCCTCAAAACGCTTACGCTGCGCCAAATAGTCATACAAGAACAATCCGATTCGAATAAGCCATGAGCTTCGCGAATGTGGCAACTGAGGAATGTGAAAGGCAAGCGGCTTAATAATATGTGCGGCTGCGGCAGTAAGCACTTCACGTTCTTGCAATGACTTACGTACCAGGCCAAATTCGTAAAATTCGAGATAGCGCAAGCCGCCGTGGATGAGCTTAGTACTCCAAGAAGAAGTTCCCGAGGCAAGATCAGCCTTTTCGCAGAGGACCACATCCAAACCGCGACCCGCAGCATCGGCGGCGATGCCGGCTCCATTGATGCCGCCACCGATTATGAGGCTGTCTCTTATACACATCTGAC
>CAJXQP010000057.1 GCA_913058275.1 uncultured Gammaproteobacteria bacterium
CGAGATCAGCCTCGGTCTCGTGGGCTCGGAGATGTGTATAAGAGACAGCTTTACGTAATATCATTGAATCCAAGTTTTAACTAGAGGAGACAATCCTAAATGTCCACCAGTGATCCGGCCTGGGTGCTTCGGATGATGGTTTCGGATTGGACGGCCCGCCGCCATGGGTTTGTAGCTTCGCTATTCGGGCGGCCCAGGCGCGGTCCATTGCAGCGGAGTCGGTCTCGCGATTAACTACCACGGGATAGACGACGCCGTTTAAGCGCATAACACCCGTTTCATCCTCTCCTACTCTAGCTGCCCAGTATTTCGACGTGCACACCGAACAACTGAGATAGAGCTCTCCTTCGGGAGTCGACATGCAGTTGAGATTTATCGCATGGGGCCTTACACCTGCCCAAATTTGAAGCTGACAAAGTGGTACGTCGTTTGCGAACGACCAATCATTCACAGGTTCGCTCGCCCGCTCTCCAAATAGAAAGCCGCCGGGAGTGCGCTCGCAGGGACAAATTGATGAGTAGATTAGAAAGCCGGCAACTAGGGCAACTAACAAAGTGCCACCAGCGGCGATGAGGATATTGCGTGATTTTTTGCCCGTGTCAGGAAAAATTTCTGCGTCAGTCATGGTCAACACCTTTTCTATTTTTTATCGAGTATACGCCTACAGAACGTTCAGTTAAATAGAGCGTAGTGCGAAAAATGGGCAAAATTTGCTGGCCGCGTCATAGTGTCGCAGCGACACAGCATCGAACGTTTTTAGTGTTATATTTGATTTCTGATATAGAGATAAAGAAGAGAACGAGACAATGATCCACGTAAGACACCTAGTATTTCTGATGATTGCACCCGTTGTAGTAGCTTTAGTATGCTGGGCAGTTATAGTCCCTATCTAGCTGGCGCGACAATCCAAGCAAGCGTCTACAGCAAGTGAATTCTATTCAGTAGCGCCTGGTGTTAAGTCGCCGTTCTCCAACTCAAATAGTCTTCGTAATATGCCACGCCATTCTCGGTACTGTTGCTCCATTGTTCCTGTTAGTCCATGAACTTGAGAATTCAGTTCTAGAAAGGCAGGCGCAAGTTCGTTATTGAAGCCGGCAGCCAGGTCGTTAAATTCTCGCTCAAATATCTTGCTCCACTTAAAGCGGTCATAGCGCTGGCTAAGCGATAAGAAACCACTCGAGCCGCCATAGTCGCTTCGGTTTGCTTCTTGCTGCGACGTTTCTATCTCGGCGATCTGATCAATCGAATATCGACGCCATAGAACGTAAGCGGGCTGAATGTCTTCGTAGAGTGTTTGATAGTACTCATCCACAGTATCGATAAAAAGATGATGACGGTATTTCATGTCGGCAACTCTAGCCATCATGGGGTCGTTGAGTGATGGCAGCCTGTTAACTATCAACAGGCCATCCTCATTCGCTGTTATTGCGCCTGAAAAAGTATTGGGAGATAGATCGCTAGCGTAGAGCATGTCGGTAACGAGATTTAGATCGTCAAGTGTCTGCTCGCCTAGATTCGTTCTCACGGCAACGAGGTCGTTAGCAATGCGATTATAAATATCCTGAAAAGGATCGACGAAATTTATGGCATCGAAAGTATTGTCCAGAGTAAACCTAGTAGATTCCGGATACTCCTCCTGAATACTTTGATCTGCATAGGTTTTGTTCAACCATTCTCGACCGCTGCTGTCGAATGCACGAATCTGCAATTCAAGAGTCTCGCCATCTGATTGAATAATTTGTCCTTCAACGAATAGGTCGAGAGAGGGGTCGCTCTCTGGAATTACTCTTATGGCCCCCCATTGTCTGGAATCGACCAGAGTGTTCTTTAGAAGGTGAGGAAGGAATTGTGTCTCCTTCTGGATGATTTCGTCGAATACCCAATCGCCTATCTCGTACTCTCCAGCTTCATCCTGCGCAGTACTGAAAACCTGCACACCGACTTCTAGCAATGCGTTCGTCGATGGGGCTTGTATTGCCTGAATTAGAGGCACATTGCCAACAAGATCTAGAGGGCGTTCCACTACTACCGGTTCTGGTTCAGGGAGCCTCACAGAGCAAGCACTGAGTGGCAATGTTAGCAACGCTGTAAGAACCCGAATACTCGTTGTGTATCTCAAATAGTTCAAAAGTCTTCCAACACCGTAGATAGATCGGTGCCGCCTTGACTGCAAACCTGGCCGCGACTCAGGGTTTGAATACAGTTAAATTCGTCGCGGGGTGCCTCATATTTATTGAAAGCCTGAATTAGGTTGAATGGGTCGCCGCCCTTGCTGTAAATGCTGGTAAGTATGTTGAGTACTAGTTTGTCCGAAGACACTGTGAAGCGATGCATGATGGTCAGATCATCAGGCAGCATGATCTGAAAGACTAGCTGTGGCCCATCCCAGGCACACACCTCAACCCCGTG
Source organism: uncultured Gammaproteobacteria bacterium (assembly GCA_913058275.1). Classification (GTDB taxonomy): domain Bacteria; phylum Pseudomonadota; class Gammaproteobacteria; order Pseudomonadales; family Pseudohongiellaceae; genus UBA9145. The sequence continues at coordinate 2,410 of CAJXQP010000057.1, forward strand.
TTCGCTGGAGAATGTTTGCTGTCGTTCAGACTCAACGCCGCAGATCAACGTCGCTTCGCCGTTACGCTCGATGCTTATTTCGTCTCGAGTCTGAATTATATCTACGACGCTATGTCGGCTAATGTATTCCGCCAGCCGGGCCAAATCGACGATGTTCGCTCCGCGACCACGACTGCGTGGCAGGTTTAGATTGCCAATGGAAATGGGTGGAGCCGATCTGCTACGCGACGAACCCGGTGAGGACTGTTGCCGAACCGCAGATTCTTGGCGAATACGTAGAGTCCGGGTTAGCTCATCTTCCCAATTGTCGCTGCGCCTGAAATCCTTCTCCCAGGATCCGGAAAAGTCCAAGCGCAGAGGTAGGTCAAGATCAAGTTGCGGCAGGCTATCCTGGCTGAATGCCGAGACGCTTAGCGTCAGGCAAAGCGTAGCGATAATGGCGGGAAGAGGGCTGCGTCCTCGGCCTAGTTTCCGCGCTAGATTCTCAACTTTATTTAACATTAGCTTCCAGTTCGCCCGCTGTTTGAATTTTGTCTCTTAGCTATTTATCTTTTAGCTTCGTTTTATACGCTGTATAGAGCAAAACTACTCAATAAATGCCGTGGCTGCAGCCCCAGACAACCAAGAGAAGCGGTTACTTTAAACTAGTTGGCCTCGAATCGAAATAAGGTCGAAGCCCACGGGCGTCATTGGACATTCTGGCTTCAGGCTCTTATTCTCCTATTTCTATCAGATGAGTTGCTCAATTCAACCTAACCCAGTCAATCAATGCCTCTCCCGCTAGGAGTTTCCTCATGCGCCGACATCAATGCCTGAAATCATTCGTGCTATTTCACTTCAGCCTGACTTTTGCCAGCTCCATATTTGCTCAGCAAGACTTCAGTAGTGTGGAAATTATCCCTCACCATGTTGCAGGCAGTGTCTACTATCTAGAGGGCCGTGGAGGCAATATCGGCCTGTCCATCGGTGAAGACGGGATCATCATGATAGATGATCAGTTCGCACCCCTTACCGAGAAAATTGTAGCCGCCATTCGCAGCCTATCCGACGGGGAAATTCGCTTCCTGATCAATACGCATGTTCACGGTGATCACACCGGTGGTAACGAAAACCTCGGCAATATGGGTGTGCTGATTCTCGCACGCGACGAAATACGAGTTAGGCTAGCGCAGCAAGCGCCGGCAGCAGCACTGCCGGTCCTCACCTACAGTGATGCGATCACTATTCACCTCAATGGCGAGGAAGTTTATGCATTCCCGGTGCCGCCAGCGCACACAGATGGTGATACTTTTATCCATTTTAAAGACTCCGATGTGGTACATACCGGTGATGTATTTCGAACTACGGCATTCCCAGTTATCGACACTAACAATGGCGGTACCTTAAAAGGCACGCTTGAGGCACTGGGCAGATTAATCGGGATCGCTGGCCCGAATACTAAGATCCTACCGGGGCACGGGGTAGTTTCCAATCGCGAAGATGTTATGGGATTTCGGGATATGGTGTTGGATGTGTCGGGACAGGTTGAAGACCTGATGGCGAGGAACATGTCCTATGATCAAGTAGCCAGAGCTGACCCTACAGCAGCCTATAATGCACAGTACGGCGATCCAGACAGATTCCTGCGTGCGCTGTATACAGAACTTGGTGGAGAACTCTAGATTGAAAACTCATGTGAAGCAGATTCTAACCGCGTTAGTGATTTTGCCGACGTTTGCACTCGGGCAGGTTTGTGTGGCTCAAGAATTACATGAGTCTGAATTAGTTACGGCCTTCTGGTCTGCGAGCACCGAAGCGGAGATAGAAAGCAGCAAGCGCCAACTCATGGCGCAAGCACCGGATATCGAAACGCTGTATCAGTGGCTAGATGCAGGGCCCGTGTTTGCGCAAGACGTTGCACTTGGGCAGCAGGAAAGCGCTAGGATCGACTTCGATGGAACCCCTTATCCCTTCGTTTATCTGATCCCCGAGACCTACGACGCCACACGAAGTTATCCTGTTGAATTCATGCTGCATGGTGGAGTTAGTCGTCCAGAATGGGAGCCGGGTGGCGAATGGTGGCGGCGTGGATACGATTCACTAAAGAAGGAAGATCGAATCGTTGTCGTGCCAGCGGCATGGAATGCGGCGTTCTGGTGGTTTGAGAATCAGGCGGACAACCTGCCGTCAATATTAAGAGAGTTAAAGCAAACCTATAACATAGATGACAATCGGGTCACGTTGAGCGGGGTGTCTGATGGTGGCACCGGTGCCTACTTTTTTGCCTTCAAGCAGTCGACGGAATGGGCTGCATTCTTACCCTATATCGGACATCCCGGTGTGCTCAGAAACCCACAGAGCGGCCCTGGATATAAGCTCTACTTCGAGAATCTGATGAGCAGGCCTCTGTATATCGTCAATGGTGAGAATGATCCTCTCTATCCAGTATCCTCTATTGAGCCATTTATCAATATTCTGCAAGAAGCAAACATAGATCATGTGTTCAGAGCGATAGAAGACGGGGGGCACAATACGAATTGGCTTCCCGACGAACAACCCATGATCGAGCAATTCAAACTCGACAATCCTCGTAATCCATTTCCAAATCAGCTGCGCTGGGTTACTGACCGTAGCGATCGCTACAACCGCAATCTTTGGATGCGAATCGAAGAGTTGGCCGTCGAAGGGCAGCCAGGGATCTTAACTATCAGCAGGCAGGGCAACAGTTTTACGGTTACCGCAGAGTCCGTCGACGCCTTCACTCTCTTGTTAAGCCCCGAACAGGTGGATTTTTCCGAAGAGGTGCACGTTGTTGTTAACGGTAGCCCTCTTTTTATAGGTAAAGTTGAACAAGATATGAACACGCTATTGGATTGGGTGGTTAGAGATCGTGATAAGTCATTGTTCTATACTGCGGCTCTGAGTTTGCGTGTTAATCCATAATCTGTAGGGCTATGGACTGAGGGCGAATCGTGCAAAAGCCGACGACAGGAAAAATAGAAGCTTACTTTGAGACCAAATATTCGACGTAGCATAGATATAGATCTCACCGGCTTGGCATTGGAATAATATTTACAGCGGTGATACTCAGCCCATCGCTAACAGTTCAGATGCAACTTCCTATAGCTCTGGTAGGTGTCTTGTTAATGGAGGCCGGCGTCTGGGGTCTGTCCAACATGGTATTTCCTAATGAAAGACGCTATATAGAACTCAGGTAAGAGGGAGACTCCATCATTCAGCTTATTCGCCAACTCAACGCTGCCGCCGTGGCGTGTGATCAAGGTGAATATTCCGCCTGTAGTTAGTACACTCGGTACCCATGAGTAAGAGAATCCAACAAGGTACGCTTCAGGTCGATCCGTTTTTGGCGGAGTTCATCAATACACAGCTGTTGCCAGAGCTGGGGCTGGCAGAGGCAGATTTCTGGCTAGGCTTTGAGTCGATAGTCGACCAGTTTACGTCGCGCAATGCAGCCCTGCTGGCTGTGCGCGATAAGCTTCAAGCGCAAATCGACGAGTGGCATACAAGCCATAGCGATATACCTTTCGATTCCACCGCCTATGTGCAATTTCTGCGCGATAGTGGCTACTTGGTAGATGAGGGCGATGACTTTTCTATCTGTACCCAGAATGTCGATCCTGAAATTGCGACCATGGCTGGCCCGCAGTTGGTGGTACCCGTTAAGAATGCTCGCTTCGCCTTGAACGCGGCGAACGCGCGTTGGGGAAGTCTGTTTGACGCTATTTATGGTTCAGATGTAATCGCAGAAATTGATGGCTGTGAGCGCACTCAGGGCTATAACCCGCTACGTGGACAAAAGGTCATCGCCTTCGCAAAGGGCTTTCTCGATCAGGCCTGCCCACTCATAAATGCCAGCCATGACCAAGCGGCAGCGTATCGAGTTATCAGCGGCCAGCTCTTAGTGGAAATGGGTCAGGGCGTTACGACTCTGGCAGATTCAGACCAACTATGCGGCTATCGCGGCGAAGCTAGCGCACCAGAATCTCTATTGATTGTGAATAACGGCCTGCACATTGAGATTCTAATAGATCGTGACTCTGAAATTGGTAGTACCGATCCCGCTGGCGTTAAAGACATCGTGTTGGAGGCAGCGCTCACTACGATTCAGGATTGTGAGGATTCCGTTGCCGCTGTAGATGCTAGAGACAAGGTCGAGGTTTACAGGAATTGGTTAGGGCTAATGCGCGGAGACCTAGCGGAATCGTTCGCAAAGCAAGGCTCACAATTGACTCGGACTCTCAATTCCGATCGAGAATTTCAGGATGTGTTGGGAGGCACGATTACTCTGCCCGGTAGGAGCCTGCTGCTAATAAGAAACGTCGGTCACCTGATGCGCAATAGCGCCATCCTCGATAAGCACGGCGAAGAAATCTATGAAGGGATATTAGATACTATTATCACCAGCTCAATCGCATCAATCGATATAAGAAAGAAGAGCAAATTCCGCAATTCGCGAATGGGCAGCATCTACATCGTCAAACCAAAAATGCACGGGCCGGCGGAGGTTCAATTTACTTGCGACATGTTCACAGCCGTAGAAGAATTTCTAGGTCTGGATGTTGATACCCTGAAGATTGGCATCATGGACGAGGAGCGACGTACTAGTGTAAATCTCAAGGAATGTATACGCGCTGCGAAGAGCCGCGTTGCATTTATTAATACTGGATTCCTAGATCGTACCGGCGATGAAATACACACCAGCATGCAAGCTGGCGTGATGGTGCCAAAGGCCGAGATGAAATCCACATCCTGGATTTCCGCCTACGAGGATCGCAATGTAGATATAGGCCTCGCCTGTGGACTGTCGGGCAAGGCTCAGATCGGCAAAGGCATGTGGGCGATGCCTGATCTTATGGCGAGGATGTTAGATGAGAAAATCGCTCATCCGATGTCAGGCGCAAACACGGCATGGGTGCCATCGCCTACAGCGGCAGTGCTGCATGCGATGCACTATCATTACGTAAATGTTTTCGATCGCCAGCTAGAACTTGAACAGCGTCCTGCCGCGAAACTCAGTGACATTCTCACCTTACCTATTATCAAAGACCCTAGCTCAATGAGCGCTGCTTCTGTGCAATTGGATTTGGACAATAACTGCCAGAGTATTCTTGGGTACGTCGTGCGCTGGGTGAATCAAGGAATAGGCTGTTCTAAAGTGCCTGACATTCATAACATAGAGTTGATGGAAGATAGGGCTACGCTACGTATATCGAGCCAACATATCGCAAACTGGTTGCTTCACAATATTTGTACATCGCAGCAGGTTCGAGAAACGTTAGAACGCATGGCGCAGATAGTAGATCAACAGAATGCGAGTGACCCGCTCTACCGGGCGATGGCCCCCGAGTTTGAAAATTCGATTGCCTTTCAGGCAGCATGCGATCTAATTTTCGATGGTGTGAATCAACCTAGCGGCTATACAGAACCTAGACTGCATGCAAGGCGCCGAGAGTTCAAAGCAATACAGGGTTCTTCTATTAACTAATTGATATTCGAGAGTTTTCGAATAACATAAACAAAAAGAAAACGGTGATGTTCTCCCTCCGCACGACATTGTAGAAAACACGAGATGGCGAATGATCTGTTAGGGTTTGGCGGCGCGATAGGCAGTCATTCAATCGTGGTCGGGGGTAGGAGTTTATTTATCGCCCGAGATGGCTACCGAGTAAACTTTCTCAAAACTCTCAAGCCTAAGCTGATGCTCAGACTCCCGATCGCGACTATTGCGGCCGCATAAAATAGTAGGAACTTAGCTGGAGTGAGATAGGCTTTCGCGGGCAACAGTGTTTCGTTCCCCAATAGTGCAATGACCTGCACAGCATTCTCGATCATATCAACAGGAATAACTAGGAAGGCTGGAGCGGCTAAGTAAAGTGCAAACCTGCCCCCGTGCCGCAGGCACAACCCAAGGAATAATCCACCATAGGCGAAAGGAAAAGGGACATCTAGCAATACGGTAATCCACAGATGCGCTCGTTTCTGCGGAGCAGACATAGCCTGCAGCAGGTCTTCTGACGCGGCTAAGGTGGTGCTGACATCAAGCAAGGCCCCGCCAGTGAATGGCGTTGCGAGTTGAAACCCGATGGCCAGTGCAATACTGGCTAGGAACAGCAACCAGAGTGTTTTAGTTTGTTGGAGAAAAAATAGCACCGAATGATTCTAGAAGAGCAGCAACGACTATTCAATTCCTTAGGCGTTTATTCTAGATCGTCGCTATTGCTATTTAGAGCTTAGATGCCGAGAACGAGCAAATTTACCTTGGAAATGCTTGCTAACAAGAGTAGCTTTTAGCCCCTACCTCTTAACACAACGAATAAGATTGAGGAGATACAATGAAGCATAAGATCACATCTGCCCTGGCTTTAGGAGTTGCCAGCTTGTTGTTGGCCTCAGTACTGCAAGCGCAGGAATCCGTAATTCCACGCACAGAATATGGCTATCCTGATTTACAGGGTACTTATACCTTTCGCACACTCACTCCTCTTAACCGCCCGGCAGAGCTCGCCGACAAGGCTACGCTTACAGCAGAAGAAGCGCAGGAATGGGCGGCCTTCGAGAATCGGCGTCAGAATCGCGACCTCATCATTGATTCAGTAGGCGGGGCTGGCTATCCGCCGGGTGTCATCTCCTACAATGAATTCTGGTATGAGCGCGGTGTCGAGACGATTGCCGATCGCCGCACCTCGCTTATCTACGATCCGCCAAACGGTCGTCTTCCTCAGGCAAACGCAGCAGGGCAAAGCAGGCGTGCGGTGGTTGCAGAGAATAGAAGATTGAGCCTCGGGCCGGAGGCTCGCACGCTAGCCGACCGTTGCCTGATGAGTAATGGTGCAGGACCGCCCATGGTGCCAGGTGCCTACAACAACAATATGCAGCTGGTGCAGACCGAAGATCACATCATGATCCTAAATGAGATGATTCACCGGGCACGCATCATTCGCCTAGACAGTGAGCATCATACGCGGCAGATTAAATGGGATGGCGATTCGATTGCTCATTGGGAAGGTGATACGCTCGTTGTCCACACGCAGGATTTCTATTACAACCAGACGGCTCGAGGCGCATCTTCAAGCATGCGCGTGACCGAGCGGTTCACACGTGTCGATGAGAATACACTGGACTATGACTTTACCGTCGAAGACCCTGAGACATGGGACGTATCTTGGTCAGCTAAGGTGCCAATGCGTCGAACCGACATGCCGATTTATGAGTATGCCTGTCATGAGGGAAATCATGGGCTCGCGGGAATACTCGCAGGCTGGCGCCGCTATGAGGCGGAGGGCATGAATGGAGATGGAACACCCAAGGATGTTGGTTCGCCCTAGGAGTAATTCCCAAACTAAAAAAAGGTCGGCTAAGCGCCGACCTTTTTTTAGACTTTAAACTAGTCTTCGCTATCCAGTTCTTCCAGTTTTCTGGCGCCAGCTAGAATGCCTATCATGCCGTAGTTGCCTTCGTGGCAGGCGTATTCGTAGATTGGTTCGTTGATTCTCGACAACGGGTATTCGCCGCTGAACGTCGACCTAAAAAGCGTCGGGTCATCTACGGTAAATCCGTAGATCAATTTATTGCCTGACTCACGCCTAAAGGTCTCAGTGATGGTCATGTTGTTAACCGGCATGCCTCGTAATGTGTGCCAGTTGTTGAAGTACTTGGTCTCGACAACGAGGGTGTCACCTTCCCAACGACCGATAGCGTCCCCCATCCATTTGCGGTGTGTCTCTGCTGCTGCGGATCGCTCATCGGCAATCTTAACAATGCGTGTATCGTGAACCATCTCTGCTGTAATCGTCACGTAGCCAGGTGATTGCGTGAACTGTAGGTGGCTGTTGTAGATAACAGGGCTCATTACCGGGCCAGCCGAATTTCCGAAACCGACGAGGCAGCGCTCACCAAGTCCGCGACCTTCGGGCCCGTCGCTAGTTCGTCCAGGTCTGCCTCCACGAAACTGCGCCATGCGTGCATCGAATTGCGCTGTCCGTTCGGGCATGCGCCCATTAGCAGGGTCGATGATAGCGGACGTTCTGAATTCGCCATCTATAGTGGGGATAAACTTCGCATCGTCACGCCAGAATAGATCGTAGTTTCCGATCGGAGGTAGTGACTCGGCCACGACAGGAGGCGGCCTGTTCGGATCGAGTGGCTCGTTGTTGTCCTCAAATTTTTGCTGCACTACCGACTCGAGTGCAATAGCCTCTGCCTCTGTGTAGGCACGCTTCTCGCCCAGTTCGACCGGACGTTCTAGCGGCATGACCGTCGCGTGTTTCCAGACTCCCTGAAAATCGGGTACGCCCCATTCGGTTTTTGGAATTTGATATTCTTGAGCGGCTACTACGTTGCCAAGAACGAGCGTTAGGGCTATGAGAGATATCTTGCTAATCATGGTATTTCTCCCTTCTTCTTATTCATAGAGATGCACAGAACGTTGGTTAGCTAGACTGCTTTGGATAGCAGCAATTCTGAGGCTTGCCGTGGATTTCTGCAATCCACGCATTATTGGAATATTACACTATCAGCTTAGAGGTCTAAGTCAATCTGGCGCTGACTGCTTAAAATGCAGCGAGAAGGGCTAGCAGAGAGCTGAAAAGGGTCTATTTGCAACAATTTGTGCTTTTTTCGAAGTTTATTGAATTTCTATGGCGTTATTTGTCATGATAGGCTTGAAAGCAATAATCAGAACAATAAGTGACCACAAAGTTCATAAGAGAGGCTCTACCATCATGTTTAAACTGAACCAACTAGCCGTATTGGCGCTAGCATTCTTAGTATCTAGCTCCGCATTTTCCCAGCAGGGCAATGCCCGCGGGCCTATTGGAGAGAGTCCCTACAACGTCGTCTCCCTATGGGCCGACCCCTTTGCTGAAGCGGGTTATGCCTTCGGTGGCAATTCGGGTGTCTTGGCCGAATCAGCTGATCGCATTATCATCGCTCAACGTGGTGAAACCGTTCTTCCTTACCCGCTACCTGATGACTTTCTGGGATTTGCGGGTCATGTAGGCCTTAATGTATTAAGAGACACGGCGCGCCGCACCTGGAATAACTGCCTATTCGTAGTCAATGCAGACGGCGAGCCAGTCGAAGTTTGGGATCATTTGGATTATCTGTGTGAAGGCTCGGCGGGCCCTGGCCCTCACCGAATTCGAATCAATCCTTACGATCCCGAGAAACGCATTTGGTTGGTAAACGAAACGTTTCACCAAATTTACGTAATTGCGAACGACGGAAGCGAAGTGCTTGCGACCTACGGCGAGAAAAACGTGTCTGGAACCGACGGCACGCATTTTGGTCGGCCACAGGATATCGCTTTCATGGAAGATGGTCGTATCCTAATCGCAGATGGACTAGATAATAATCGCATCATGATCATGGATAGTGAGATGAACTATCTTGGCGAGTTCGGTAGCGAAGGAGAAGGTCCGGGTCAGACCAAGACGATCCATTCGGTTGCAATTGGGCCTGATGGGCGTGTCTTTGTTCTCGATCGTACTGGAAACCGAGTTAATCTTTGGCAAGCGACTGACGACCCAGTAGAGTTTGAATTCATAAGATCGATTGGCCAACTTACCTTACCCTTGGACATCATCGTCAATGAAGATGATTTCTGGATTACAGATTTAGGTCCACTGCGCTTTGTTAATTTTGATTTTGATGGCAACTTAAAATACACCTGGCTAGTGCCGCTTGCATTGCCGGATGGTTATATCGAAGTGCATTCTTTCAGTGTAGATCCTGCTGGTAATTTGTACGGCGGCGACAACCAATATGGGCG
>CAJXQP010000058.1 GCA_913058275.1 uncultured Gammaproteobacteria bacterium
GCGTCAGATGTGTATAAGAGACAGGCTTGGAATTTCCCGCCTAACCAATACGGCAAACCTGCGATCAGCGAGGAGCAAAATTCAGCTTCCCTGTATTTCAACCTATCCCATTCGGCCGAGAAGGTAGTTCTAGCGGTATCGCGATTCAAAGATATAGGGATTGATGTCGAGTGCGCGAGAAAGCCGCGACGAATAGCGGCTATTGCGCAGCGCTATTTTTCGGACAGGGAGGTGGCTCAATTGCTTGTACTGCCTCAAGATCAGCAACAATCGCGCTTCTATGATTTATGGACGTTAAAGGAGGCGTATATCAAGGCTTGCGGTATGGGATTGGCGATACCGTTGCAACACTTCTCCTATGGCTTTGCGGGCGACGATGGGCTCACAGTAGAGTTTGATGCGCAGCGCAATGACGTGGAAGCTGCTTGGCAATTTTGGCAACTTTCTGCTGGGTCTGATTTTAAAATGGCAGTTGCGGCGAAGACAGGCAAAGAGGGGCTAACGCAGTCGTTATTGGCCTGGAGGCTGACCGGCTTGGATAGAGTGATCGCACAAGATGTTCATGTTATTCGCAGCAAATAGCTAAGCTACTCGTCTTCCTCCGCTTTTACTTCCTGCCACATCTTCACTGTGCGAATTACATTGTCCTGTACCTGCACGGTCTCTGCATAGTAGCCGTCGAGTCTGATGCCTACTGATGAATCAGGGATCGATTGCAGCATCTCAGTTAGTAAGCCACTGAGGGTTTTCGCTCCAGTGTTGTCTAGATTCCACGAGAGAATGCGATTGATGTCGCGAATACTGGTGGAACCACCGATAAGGTAGCTGCCATCTTGCTGAGCATGAAAATCTTTGCTGCTATCAGCTAGGTCGGTGGTAAATTCACCAACGATTTCTTCGAGAATATCCTCTAGTGTTACAAGGCCCTTGATCGCACCGTACTCATCAACGACGACCGCCATGCGCAGCTTTTTTTTCTGGAATTTAGACAATTGAATATGCAGGGGTGTGCTTTCGGGTATGTAGTAGGGCTCGATGGTTTCAGCGAGTATTGCAGCCTTATTGACTGTCTCCAGTCGAATCAGTTTGCCGACACTACGCAGGTGCAGAATACCAACTAGGCTATTGATGTCTTTTTTATAGACGGGCATACGTGTGTGCTGGCTGCTGCCGATTAGGCTCAAAATTTCGTCGATGTCGTCTTCTATATCTATGCCGATGATGTCATTTCTCGGCACTAGAATGTCATTCACGGTAACGTGTTCTAGGTCGAGGATGTTGAGCAGCATGCCCTGTCTGCGCCGCGGTATTCTCTCGCTGGACTCGTAGACAACGGTGCGCAGCTCCTCGGCGGAGAGTTGCTGATGACTATCATCAGATGCTGAGTTAAAACCTAAGACCCTCACTAGCGCATTCGAAACTACATTGACCATCCATACAACGGGATACAAAATCTTTAGCAGTAGAAGCAAGATCAGGCTAGAAGGGTAGGCGATTTTTTCAGGATAGAGTGCGGCAATTGTCTTCGGTGTCACCTCGGCGAATATCAATACGACAAGTGTTAGGACGATCGCAGTAATTAGTGGTGCAGGTTCGCCAAATATCTTAAGCGCTATTGTTGTGGCGATTGCTGCGGCGAGAAAGTTAACGAAATTGTTGCCGATCAGTATGACGCCGATCAGCTTGTCGGGGGTTTTTAAAAGTTCGCTCGCGCGACTCGCCCCGGCATGTTTGTTTCTCGCGAGGTGCTTCAGACGATAGCGATTAAGGGTCATCATCGCGGTTTCGGAGCTGGAGAAATACGCCGAGGCAAGTATCAGCAACCCAAAGGAAAGGAGCAACATGGCTAGGCTGGGTTCTTCGGTGCTCATTTAGGGGCTATCTCGTAGAGGCGATGATGGGATAGCTGGATTCGAATACGCTATCAACTGATTAAGTATTCCAGCGCAAACTTCACGCCATAGAATCCAATGATGAGTAGCGCAAAGCCGCTCAGAGTGCCGCGAATAGCAGTTTGACCACGCCAGCCGAGTTGGTGACGGCCCCACAGTAGAACTGCGAAAACGATCCAGGCCAAGAGTGAAAATACGGTCTTGTGAATGACTCCATCTGCGCCCCAGATGTCATCGAAGAACAAGAATGCGGTGGCGATGGTAAGAGTCAACAATATCTGCCCAACCCAGACTAGTTCGAATAGGAACGCTTCCATGTCTTGAAGCGAAGGGAGTTTACGAATCAGTCCGCCGGTGTGCCCGTGTTTCAGCTGATGGTCTTGGTAGGCAAGAAAACCAGCCTGCAAGGCGGCGATGGTAATAAAGCTGTAGGACAAAATCGAGATCAGCACATGGCTGGCGAGGGCCAGACTCATAATCGTAGGCGGATAGTCGCTGCGAATGACCAGAGATGCCACGATGCTGATTGCAGCAAGTGGAAACAAGCCGAGGAAGAGTACCTGTAGCGGTTTGCGCAGACTGCTAACGAGCACCGATAACGAAATTGATAGAGTTATTAGGGTGCTGATTTCAAACAGGCCGAAGTGAAAGCCATCGGTGCTTAGAATGATCCCGTAGGCGCTCAACGCGTGGGCTAAGACGGCTAAACCACCAAATATGAAAACCTGGCTGCGCGTTTCTTTATTCGACTTGAAATTCATGCCTTGAAAGACAGAGCCCATCAAGTAGAAGAAGACAGCGAATAGTCCGGAAATTACGGTAACTTGCATGATGAATAAGGGTTTGGGCTTCGCCAAAGACGCGTTAAGAGGGTTAATAAACTGAATAGGAAAGTGTCGCACATGTATACTAGTGGTAGAAGCCCTTTTTTAATGCGCTTGGGATTCGCTATAATGCGATTCGGTCAATGCGAGTGAGCCAAAAGCAAGTAAAATGACACAACACGATAGCTTTTGGCGCACGATATACAAAAAAGCTCGTCCAATTCACAGTTAAGCAGTTAGGTGGTAGCCCGCAGTGTTCGACAATCTTACAGATAGACTCTCAGGTACGTTTAGAAAGCTCACGGGTAAGGGCAATCTCACAGAAGCCAATATTCAAGATGCCCTGAGTGAAGTGCGCCGCGCACTACTCGAGGCAGACGTTGCACTGTCGGTCGTCAAAGACTTCATCGCGCGAGTCAGTTTGCGGGCTGTTGGGCAAGAAGTCTCATCGAGCCTGACGCCGGGTCAGGCATTTATCAAGATAGTTCAGAGCGAACTCGAATCTATCATGGGTAAGGCCAACGCCGAGTTGGATTTAAAGACGGCGCCACCAGCAATTGTATTGATGGCCGGCCTGCAGGGTGCTGGTAAGACTACTACCGCGGCTAAGCTCGCACGCTGGCTCAAGAATGATTTGAAGAAATCGGTGATGCTGGTAAGTGCCGACGTTTATCGTCCGGCAGCCATTCAACAGTTGCAGACTCTGGCTCTCGAGGTGGACGTACAGTTCTTCGCCAGCGATAGCAGCCAGACACCTTCGGCGATTGCGGCGGCGGCCTTGGCCGAGGCCAAGCGCAAATTTGTAGACGTATTAATAGTGGATACTGCCGGACGCCTAGCCATCGATCAGGAAATGATGAGCGAGATTCAGCAGCTGCACGGCCAGTTAAATCCCGTTGAGACGTTATTTGTCGTTGATGCCATGACAGGACAAGATGCGGCCAACACAGCCAAAGCATTCAATGATGCCTTGCCGTTAACGGGCGTAGTGCTGACCAAGGCAGACGGTGATGCAAGAGGCGGTGCTGCCTTGTCCGTGCGTCATACTACGGGAAAACCCATTAAATTCATTGGTATGGGCGAGAAGATGGACGCGCTCGAGCCGTTCTATCCCGATCGAATCGCGTCAAGAATTCTCGGCATGGGCGACATGCTCTCTCTTATCGAGGAAGCTGAAAAGAAGGTAGACAAGGTTAAGGCGGAGAAGCTCGCCCGCAAGATTAAAAAGGGCAAAGGCTTCGATCTAGAAGATTTCAAGGAGCAACTCGCTCAAATGCAGAATATGGGTGGTGTAGCCAGCATCATGGATAAGATGCCGGGCATGGGTGCATTGCCTCCAGGTGCCGCGAAAATGGTGGATGACTCCAAATTTCGGCAGATGGAAGCGATCATTAACTCTATGACACCACGTGAGCGCACCAATCCAGACGCCCTAAATGGATCGAGGAAAAGGCGCATTACAAATGGCTCAGGCACCCAGATTCAAGACCTGAATCGCCTGCTGAAGCAGCATAAGCAGATGCAAAAGGTGATGAAGAAGATGAAGGGCGGCAATATGGCCAATATGATGCGTGGCCTAGGGGGTATGCAGGGCGGCGCTGGTGGAGGTTTTCCAGGCGGGCCAGGGCAATTTCCCCGCTCTTAATGGGGTAATAATTCACAAAAACGTGAAGCATTTTAGGCCTTACTCAAATACTCGACAATTTGACATGCTTTATCCGCGTAACCCGCGAAAATACTGTGCCCGTGGGCTTCCAATCACACCCCAATTAACATAGAATACCCGCCTTTTTACCCGAGCACGTCTGGTCCTATCTGTTCTTACTTAAGAGCAGGAGGCAATTCAGCCTCAGCTCGCGTAACTCATAAACACTAGTTTTATACATTAGAATGACAGGAAATACTTATGGTCACGATTCGATTGTCACGTGGTGGTGCTAAGAAACGGCCTTTTTATCACATCACAGTAAGTGACAGCCGCAGTGCGCGTGATGGGCGTTTTATTGAGCGAATTGGCTTCTTTAACCCCCGTGCTAAAGGTCAGGAAGAGCGTTTGCGTCTTGATCGCGATCGCATGTCTTACTGGACTGGAAAAGGCGCACAGCTTAGCCCTCGCGTATCAACACTAGCGAAGGCTGCGGTAGAGACTTCTACAACAGAGGCGTGATTTTGATATCGCGTTGTCTGGGTGGTAAGTAAACCCGAAGCAGATAGTGAGAAGGTGGTACTCGGAGAAATTGGCCGAGTGCATGGCCTAAAGGGTTGGCTGAAGCTGATTTCCTTTACCTCACCGATTGAAAATATTCTCGACTACTCGCGCTTTACTGCACAAGTTGGGGGACGGTCTCAGGAGTTAGAGCTCGACGAGCACAGCCGTGTGAACAAAGCTCTGTTGGTCCATTTCAAGGGTTACGATGGCCCTGAAACGGCAAGACTACTGACCGGCACAGAATTAACGATAGCGAATGAGAAATTGCCTCAGTTAGAGCACGGCGAATTCTATTGGCATCAGCTACAAGGCCTTAAAGTGGTCAACCAGACTGATCAAATTTTTGGCCGGGTTAGCCACTTGTTAGAGACAGGCGCCAACGATGTGTTGGTAGTCAAAGCAGATAGTGAAAGCATCGATGATCGGGAAAGGCTTATTCCCTATTTAGTAGATTCGGTGGTAATCGAGATAGATCTGGAGAATCAGACTATCCGAGTAGATTGGGAAGCAGACTATCTGGATTGAGCTGTCTTTATTGATTAACAAGCGCTCATCAGAAGTGACAGAAGTTGTAAGCGAGAGGTGTAAGCGATGCAGCTTGGAATAGTCACCCTGTTTCCAGAAATGTTTGCAGCCGTAACGGAACACGGCATCAGTGGTAGGGCGGTACGCTCAGGTCTAATGAACCTCGAGTTATTTAATCCGCGCGACTATACGACTGACAAACATCGTACTGTGGACGATAAGCCATTTGGTGGCGGTCCCGGAATGCTAATGAAGACCGAACCGCTAATAGCATCGATAGCCGCGGCGAGGCAGGTAGTAAGCCAGAAACAAACGGTGGGTGAGAAGGCTAGAGTCATTTACTTGTCACCGCAGGGTAAGACCCTGAAGCAAGATTCGATTATCGATCTTGCCAAGCGAGAAAGCATGGTGTTGCTATGCGGTCGCTATCAAGGCATAGACAATCGTGTGCTTGAGAACGAGATAGATGAAGAATGGTCGCTGGGTGACTTCGTAATCAGCGGCGGCGAGTTGGCAGCGATGACACTGATCGATGCGATGACGAGATTTCAGCCTGGGGCATTAGGTGATGAAGGCTCGGCACTAGAAGACAGTTTTAGCAATGGCTTGTTACATAGCCCTGAGTACACCAGACCGCAGAGTATAGCGGGATCAGATGTGCCAGAAGTGTTGCTCAGCGGGGATCACGAAGCGATACGCAAGTGGCGGATGAAGCAGAGTTTAGGTGCAACCTGGTTGAAGAGACCAGACTTGCTGCAAGCGAAGTCGCTTGAGATCGAGCAAGAAGAATTATTAGAGAAGTTCAAGCAAGACTATGTTCGTGATAAAGCGTAGTAGCCTGAATTGATAGTTCGACGAATAGTCGGCTATTAGTTAGATAACAGATTTTGAAAATTTCGATTTACTAAGAATTGGCAAACGCCAATCGCTACAAGGGTTCAGGAGCAAGACGATGAGCAAGAGCACAATCATCCAGCAGATAGAAAAAGAGCAGATGAGCAAGGAACTTCCAGATTTCGGTCCTGGCGACACTGTTGTCGTTCAGGTAAAAATTAAGGAAGGCGATAGAGAGCGTCTGCAGGCATTCGAAGGTGTTGTTATTGCACGTCGTAGCCGTGGCGTAAACTCATCCTTCACGGTGAGAAAAATTTCTCACGGTGTAGGTGTTGAGCGCGTATTTCAGGTTTATAGCTCCGTTGTTGATAGCGTTGCAGTGAAGCGTCGCGGTGCTGTTCGCCAAGCCAAGCTGTACTATTTGCGCGAACTAACTGGTCGAGCTGCAAGAATCACAGAAAAGTTGGAAAAGAAGTCGAGTTAACATAACTCGGTTTGTTGCCTCTGGATACTGTCGGGGTGCTGCGTTCCAGCCAATCTAGGCATATCGAATGGGAAGTCTGTCCGCAGTCTTCCCATTTTCGTTTCTGCTGATAGACTCGATATGGATGTGAGCATAGCTTGTTCTACGCTATGGTTGTTTACGAAGAACAGGGGGCTGAAGCCGGCGCTACTTCAGGACAGTAAATTGGCCATTTTCTGCAGCCGATTAGTAAATGCTATAAGATAGTCGATAACGTATTTAGCCTCGCGCCACGCCACTACCACCGCGGCCCTCAAGTGGAGGCACAAAAGGAGACAGCCATGAGAATAACTATAAAGCCGATGTTAGCAATGTTGGGACTAGCTTTGACGCTAGTTGCTGTCACTGCATCTCAGGCACAGAATCGCGATCAATCGCTGCGCGGCAAACTAGAGCTGGCGATAGAGGTGGCATCCCAGGGTCAGCTTAAAATTCTCAGCCTGAAACCCACGCCACTAGCTACTATTTATGAAGTCGAACTGAATACTGGTGAGGTGCTCTACACCGATATTTCAGGTGACTATCTTTTCGCAGGAGATATGTATCGGGCCAGCGACGCCGGTCTCGTGAACATTTCTACGAAAGCGAAGCAGGCGCGTAGTCTGACGAAAATCGCTGCCATTCCGGCTGAGGAGATGATTATCTTCACACCAGAGGTGGTCAAGGCATCCATAACAGTCTTCACCGACGTTGACTGCACCTATTGCCGCAAGTTGCACAGCGAGCTTGATCAGCTTATGGCGAAGGGCATCGAGGTTCGTTACCTGGCCTATCCTCGTGGTGGCGCACAAGCAGCCTCGTACGACAAGATGCTTTCCGTCTGGTGCTCTGATGATCGTAAGAAATCGCTGACTCAGGCGAAGAATGGTCAGAATTTACCTGCAGGCGACTGTGATTCACCTGTTCTGGCACACCATGCGCTGGGCAATGAGTTAGGTATTTCCGGCACGCCAGCACTGATATTCCCCGATGGCACGGTCATTCCCGGCTATATGGATGCTGATCGCCTAGCGACAATGCTTAAGATCAACTAGTAAGTCTCTTATTCTAGGAGCCTTGGCTTCCCGCCGGGCTCCAGTCCTAACGACCTCACTCTCCTCAATAGATACTTAACTGCGCAGCGCTGCTGGGTTTCTTGCATGTTTCCAGTATAATTCGGCGCTTAGTTTGAATAAGTCCGGGGCATTTTGTGAATTCTGAATCAGCCAAATCTATCAAAGTAGGCATCTGTGGTTTCGGTACCGTAGGTGGCGGTAGTTATAACTTATTGCAGGCCAACGGCGAGGAAATTACTCGCCGCGTCGGCTGTGTAATCGACGTTGTAAGAATAGCGTCTCGCAGCATCACCAGTGGTGATGTCGATTCGACAGTCAATATCAGCAATGACCCATTCGATGTCGTCAATGATCCCGAGGTGGATATAGTCATCGAGACCATCGGTGGTTTCGATCCTGCATTCGAGGTGGTTCGTCAGGCGTTGGCGAATGGAAAACACGTGGTGACGGCAAACAAGGCTCTAGTTGCAGAACGCGGCAATGAGCTCTTCGCCGTTGCGCAGGAAAACGCTGTGACTCTAGCTTTTGAGAGCAGTGTGGCGGGTGGCATCCCAATCATTAAGGCTTTGCGAGAAGGTCTATCTGCAAATAAGATCGACTGGTTGGCAGGCATCATCAACGGCACGGGTAACTTCATCCTGACTGAGATGGCCGAGAAACAACGCCAGTTCGCCGATGTGCTCATCGAAGCACAGCAACTGGGCTATGCCGAAGCCGACCCAACATTCGATGTCGAGGGCATTGATGCAGCCCACAAGCTGACTATCATGGCGGCGATCGCATTCGGTATTCCTCTGCAGTTTGATAAGACCTATACCGAGGGCATTAGCCGTATCACACCCCAAGACATCGGTTTCGCGAAGCAGCTGGGTTATCGAGTCAAGCACTTGGGAATCGCGCGTCGCACTGACAACGGTGTTGAGATGCGCGTACACCCGACGTTGATTCCACGAAAGCGATTGCTGGCAAGCGTAGATGGCGTGGGTAATGCCGTACTTGTCCATGGCAATGCCGTAGGTTCTACACTTTATAACGGCCCAGGTGCTGGCGCGGATGCTACGGCGTCTTCAGTCATCGCCGACGTAATTGATATCGCTAGGCAGAAGCTCGCAGGATTGAGCAAGCCGTTGCTGCCTGCGCTGGGCTATCTCTCAATGCATGATGATTTAGAAGTAGTGTCTATCGAAGAGATTGAGACTGAGTATTATCTGCGTATCCCAGTGAATGATGTGGTGGGTGTATTGGCCAAAATATCCAGCATTCTGCAAGGCTTCGACATCAGCATAGATGCGGTTATTCAGAAAGAGCTGGATAGCATGACAGTGCCAATTGTCATTCTTACCCATAAGGCGCTAGAAAAGAAATTGAATTTAGCCATCGCAGCGATTGAAGCGCTTGAAGATGTGAGTGGCGAAGTCATGCGTATCCGCGTCGAGACATTTGCAGGATAGCGTAGTAGTTAACTCCACCGAATACTGGCGTTAGTAGATTGTAGAGCATAAGAAAAAAATCAAAGAAGGGAAGGCGAGTTGAAATATATAAGCACTAGAGGCGGTGGCACCCCGCAGACATTCGAACAGGTTCTTCTAACTGGCCTCGCTCCAGATGGAGGCTTATACGTGCCTGCCGAGCTGCCTCACTTCTCCATCGAGGAAATAGCGTCATGGAAAAGCCTTAGCTATTCAGAGCTCGCATTAAAAATTGTTTCTGAATTTGTCGGCGACGAAATACCCGCCCAGGCTCTGCGTGAAATAGTTATTGATAGCTATGCCCAGTTCGATCACCCCGAAGTGGCGCCGCTCACTGAGCTCGCAGAGAACGATTACATGCTGGAGTTGTATCACGGCCCCACCCTGGCATTTAAAGACTTCGCCTTGCAGGTGCTCGGCCGGTTACTCGACTATGTGTTAGTAAAGAACGACCAGCGTGTGGTCATCCTTGGGGCGACATCGGGAGATACAGGTTCAGCAGCCTTAGAAGGCTGTAGGCACTCTGAGCAAGTCGACATCTTCATTCTACATCCACATCAGCGAGTATCCGAGGTACAGCGCAGGCAGATGACCACGGTCGTTGGTGATAACGTGTTTAATTTGGCGGTTGAAGGAAATTTCGATGACTGTCAGAGCATCGTCAAAGCCGCATTCGCCGATCAGTCCTTTCTGGCTGACGAGAGTCAACTAGTCGCCGTGAATTCCATAAACTGGGCGCGGATAATGATGCAGATCGTCTACTATTTCTCAGCGGCACTTAAGGTAGGAGGGCCGCAGCAGGCTGTTTCTTTCTCGGTTCCAACGGGAAATTTCGGCGACATCTATGCGGGCTATCTCGCCAAGAGCATCGGGCTACCCATCAAGCAGTTAGTTGTAGCGACAAACAGCAACGATATCCTGCACCGTTTTATTAGTGGCAATGAATATTCCACTACTGATTTGAATCATACTTTATCCCCGAGCATGGATATTCTCGCCTCAAGTAACTTCGAGCGCTATCTGTTTGATCTGTTCGATAGAGATGCAGAGTTACTCAAAGAGTTCATGTCGAAACTTAATTTCGAGTCGCAGCAGGTGTCGGATGAGAAGTGGAAGCAGATGCGAGAATGCTTCTCTAGCGCCAGAGTCGATGATGCGCTCACCTGTGAAACTATAGCGAAAGTATTCAAAGATACTGGCAAGCTCGTAGACCCTCACACGGCCGTTGGAATACGCGCAGCTAGAGAGTGTAATGCCGATCCATCTGCGCCGATGATCACTCTATCGACCGCACACCCTGCTAAATTCAGCGATGCCATCAACGAAGCTGGACTGGATACGCCCCAGTTGCCTGGTCACCTAACAGGCTTGTTTGAGAAGGAAGAGCATTACAGCATCGTGCCAAACGATTTGGCGGCGGTGACAGAATTCGTAACAAAACACACACATAGTTAGGGCTGAAATGTCACGACTCGTTAAACGCAGAGCGGCGAATACTAAACTAAACCTTCCTGATTCTATGCACCCGCTCCTCAAGCGTGTCTACAGTCAACGCAACATCAATGATGTCGAAGAACTAGAGCTTGGCTTAGAGAAGCTCATCCCTCCCGAGCAGTTCAAAGGCATCAATGAGGCTGTTCAGTTGTTGATCGATGCATTGCAGCGGCAGCAGCGCGTGCTTATTGTTGCCGATTTCGACGCGGACGGGGCGACGAGTTGCGTTGTAGCTCTAAAGGCCCTGCGGCAATTTGGTTTTCAGCACACCGACTACATCGTTCCCAATCGATTCGACTATGGCTACGGTCTAACATCCGAGATAGTCGAGCTGGCAAAGACACGCAACCCCGACCTCATCATCACTGTCGACAACGGCATCTCAAGCATAGAGGGAGTCGCGGCTGCGAAATCCGCGGGGATAAAGACACTCATCACCGATCACCATTTGCCGGGTGCTTCAGCGCCAGATGCAGATGCTATAGTTAATCCAAATCAGCATGGATGCAATTTTCCCAGCAAGAGCATCGCCGGTGTGGGCGTTATTTTCTACGTGATGTTGGCACTGCGGGCGAAGCTGCGGGAAATGAAATGGTTCGAAGAAAATAGTACTGCAGAACCCAAACTAGCGGACCTGCTAGACCTACTTGCTTTGGGTACTGTAGCGGATGTAGTCGCACTGGATCGCAACAACCGTATATTAGTAAGCGAAGGCTTAAGAAGAATTCGTGCAGGACGCACTCGCCCGGGCATTACTAGTCTTTTAGAAATTGCGGGTCGCAGTAGCGCTAGACTCACCGCCTCCGACCTTGGCTTCAGCGTCGGTCCTAGATTAAATGCGGCGGGAAGATTGGATGACATGTCCACGGGCATCGAGTGCCTGCTTACAGATCATGAAGGCACAGCGTATAAACTTGCTTTGCAACTCGACGGAATGAACAAAGACCGAAAACAAATAGAAGGCGATATGCGCGAGCAGGCCTTCAAATTTCTACAGGAATTTTCATTGGAAGAGAGTGACCTTCCTGCGGCTCTTTGTATTTATGACTCAAGATGGCATCAAGGCGTGGTGGGTATTCTCGCTTCGCGTGTGAAGGAGAAGTTCAATAGGCCAGTCATTGCCTTCGCAGACGCTAACGATTCAGGTAACGAAATTAAAGGCTCTGCTAGATCCATTAAGGGATTCCATATTCGCGATGCATTGGATGCGGTGGCTAGCAGTAACCCTGGCATGATCAGTAAATTTGGCGGTCACGCCATGGCCTGTCTCTTATACACATCTCCGAGCCCACGAGACCGAGGCTGATCTC
>CAJXQP010000059.1 GCA_913058275.1 uncultured Gammaproteobacteria bacterium
GAGGCCCGCCGGAGACAGCTAAGCAAGCATTCACCTTTTAGTCTTCATCAGAACCAAAAACGCCGATAGATTAGAATAAGAATATCGGTGTTCCAAAGACTTAGATTTTTTACTTCAAAGGTAAGGTTTGCTTCCTTCTACGCAAGCCTAGCCCTAAAACACCTGTTGCCAACAGAAGAAGAGGAGCAGGTTCTGGTACAGAAAACGAACCTTCATCTACATCAAAAGCGGAGTAGCTGACTGAAGCCTGCGAAAAGCTATAGAAACCCATGCTGCCATCACCGAAGCTTCCACCCAGATTAAATTGTTCTACGCCATTGACGCTAATCACAAGATTACTTGGGCCGTAATCAAACGAAAACTCATAATCGGTATCAAATACCCACCCTGTAGAACCAAGGCTCGCGGCTCTCGCAAGTTCGGTAACTCCATTACCAGGCGTGAGCGTCGTATGCTGCCATAACTCATCAGGAGAGGCGGCACCGGTCACACGTGAGACGGCTAGGCCTCGCAATGCAGTGCCACCCGGCTCGCTATTAACATCCCAAAAATTGTGAGATTGAGTTCCTCGCTTCCAATCGATAAGCAAGTACTCCGCAGTAGGACTTACCGCATCTCCGAGTTAGTAGCCCAATACAAAACCAATAAAGTCATCATCACCACCTGCGCCTGATGTATTGGCTCGGATAGTACCGCTAGCCTCCGTGCCGAATGCATCAAAATCGCTATAAAAAATAGCAGGATTGCCGTTGATAGTCTGCGTGACTGCAGAACCATCAGCTGCAATCACCCAGTAGCCAGAAGCAAATGTTGCTGCCTCCTCAGTCCAATCATTCAAATCAATCGTGATTGGCCCAGCATAGGCAGTGCTAGTAAGGGCAAACAATACGGTGGCGGCGGCTAACTTAGCGTGAATCATAAAAACCTCTTAGAACGGAATAAATTCTTGAAATATTTAGCAAAACCCATGCCAGAAAATTAACAGCAAAAAAAATCAATAGCTTACAGAAGAAGCCTATAGGGCCGAAACAAATTCTGTAAAAATTCCTGACACTTCTGATTCATAACAGTGTTTATATGTCAGGTTTTTAAACAGTTTGTTGCGAACTCCCTTAACAAATATCTAAGAGCCTTTTCCACACTCAATCTGTGAATCCGTAGAACACTAGCTGGTAGCATTGCGATTTCTTGTTTCTAACTAAAAAGTAAATGGAGTCAGAGTAAAATACAGTAGTTTTTGATACATTCATCTATGGAATCCATAGCACACTCTGATTTCGCGCTTCTAACTCATTGATTCAAATTTAGAATTGGTCACGCAGTCTACTAAAATCCTCGTGTCGATGGTTCGACTGTGCGCCAGCACAAGCAACGAGCGATTTAGCGCAAAGCCCGCAAGGGACACACGCCCTAAGGCTATTTGGATTCTTGACTCACCCATTCTGGGTTCGGGCTACGCCCAGCCTTAGTCTGTCCTAACTTGCTAACGCAAGTTGGTCCGTCTCGAGTCGCCATCTCTTCTATCCTTCCCTCCACATACCAAAGCACGATAGGCGAGGGAACACTGATAGTTTAAGAAAATTGCGAAAGAAAAATGCAGGAATCCAAGCCGAAAAAAGAACTTTAAGCTAGCAAACTATCAGTGTCTCCAAAGCCCCTTCTTTTGCAATGCCCTCTTTCGGATATTTCAATCTGACTACCAAATCGTCACATTGTCATCGTTTTGTAATATTTGTGAATTAAAGTGCTTAGTACGAATTCGCCGTATCAAGACAATCACAATCGCGAGACTTTGGAGATCGCCCATGGAAACTAAAACACTACCCCTCAGGATCAGGCACTTAGTGTTTACAGCGCTATTGCTGCAGCTATCCCCCAGCGCACTCGCTGCTGACCAAGAACTATTGAATATCTTATTGCAAAATGGAGCGATCACCCAGCAGCAATACGATGAGTTGCTTGGCGCCGATACGCTTAGCAGCGCAGATATCCTGCCTGAGACGTCTGTTAGATACGTCGATCTTGAAGAGACTGTCTCCACCGAGGTCGCTACTCAGATAGATGAGCAATTCCCCGTAACCGCAGAAAAAGTGGGCAGCGGATTTCGCTTCGCAACCCGTGACGGTAACTGGCGGACTGACCTGCAATGGAGAGCCCAAACACGCTTCACGACTCCCTATCGCTCCGATCCGCGTCAAATTTCATCGTTCAATGCAGAAGATCAGTCTAATTTTGAGGCTCGTCGTCTGCGAATGAAGATCGGTGGTACCGGCTTCAAACCCTGGCTGCAATACTATTTCGAGGTTGATCTCCAGCCTTCACGTGACGTTGATGATAGCAGCTCGGCATCCAGCACCAGAGTGATTGACTGGCGTATCGACATAACCAAGTGGGACTGGGGTGGTATTCGCCTCGGTCAGTGGAAAGTAGACATGAACCGGGAACGAGTCGACTCTTCGGGTCGCCAGCAGTTCGTGGAGCGATCAATTGTCAACCGCGTATTCACCATCGATCGACAGGTTGGTGTTCAGTTAAGAGGGCACCTGTTCGAAGACACTCCTGCCGATATGCGTTATTACGCAGGTGTATTTAACGGTGAGGGTAAGGGCGTTAATAATGCAGACGACAATATGATGTACATGGGTCGCCTGCAGTGGAATTTCCTCGGTCGCGACCTTTCCTGGCGGCAGACAGACGTCGAATATACTGAGCTTCCCACTGGAAGTTTCGCGTTAGCGGGAGCCTCAACTACGGGCGCTTGTACTCGATGGTCATCATCGGGCTGCGGAAACCTTGATGGCTTTGCAAAACCGGCAGATGCAGCACCCGATCAGTACGAAATCGATCAGGTAGTTCAGGAATTCGCATTTAAGTATCGCGGGTTCTCTGCACAGCAGGAGCATCATGTTAAAAAGATTCGGGATACTGTCACAGGCATTCGTAGTGAGCTGACAGGCGGATACGTGCAGGCCGGATATTTCTTTCACCATATGTTTGAGTCAGTACCAGCACCACTTGAATTGGCGGCTCGTTATGCCTACGTAGATGAACCGAACGCCACCAATCTTACATTTGAAAATGTACGGGAAGAGTTAACCCTTGGTGCCAACTGGTTTTTCAGTGGTCACAATAGCAAGCTGACAATGGACTACTCGCGATTGAAGCTCGACGATAGCATCCTGAGCCAGGGTGAGTCTGAAAACCGACTGCGATTCCAATGGGATGTTTCGTTCTAACAGGACTGTCTGCCTTGTTGAGGAAATGTTGGGGATACTGAGTTTACTAACTTAATCGCTAAAACCATGCTTAAGCTAGTAAACTATCGGTATCCCCAA
The DNA here is from genome assembly GCA_913058275.1 of uncultured Gammaproteobacteria bacterium. Taxonomy (GTDB): domain Bacteria; phylum Pseudomonadota; class Gammaproteobacteria; order Pseudomonadales; family Pseudohongiellaceae; genus UBA9145. The sequence goes on from CAJXQP010000059.1 coordinate 3,336, forward strand.
AAGCTCTTGCACACCCACCCCATAACTACTGTATTTTTACTTTGACTCCAATTATTCGATTGGCAAAATCCACCGCATATAAATCTATTCCCTTCTATCCCAAAATCAGCTTGTGAGAAAATCCACGATAGCGGGCAGCCAAGCCACTCGGGCAAACCCCCACGTAGCTACCACCAACAGCAGACAGGCACCGATCATCGTCATCGAGGCCGTTGTACGCAGCCGCTTGCTACTGGCCTGCGACCTGGACCGGATCATCAATTCCACTATGAGTAGATTAGGGATGTAAAAGAAGAACGCCATGATGTGATCGAACCAGCCATCAAATTCATCCGAGTGCCCTACCCAGTCGGTAAGAAGCAACCATAGGCCATAGTCCATTCTGTAGAGCCATGAGCCTATGGCTAACGCATAAAGGCGCCATGCCCAAGCTTGATGGTCCAAAAACTGACGCGCCATGGCATAGCGCACTGTCTGTACCGCAGCGACGAACATCAAGATACCGTATAGACCGAAGCCTATATCCATTACCAGCCCGCCCACGGTTCCCTTGATGGCAATAAAGGATAGCCCGCCAATCGCCGCAACCAAAGAGAGAAAGATATAGAGGCGACCCGTCCAGTGATGTACGCGTGGATAGTTACTACGAATAGAATCGATTAGCTGCATGCCACCTAGGACGAGGATCAAGCCACCGGCTGCAAAGTGTAAGCCGATGCCCACGGAGGCTTGTGGCTGAGAAGGATCATAGATTTCTGGCAGCACATTATTCCAGCGCAGCAAATCATTCTCGAAATAGGCTGCCGCGTAATTGGCTAGAATATAGAGACCGAAAATGGTCGAGCTAATCCACACAACACCGAGCAAGGCTCGAGAGGAAAATCGATAGAGCGCATCGCCGTTGCCGACTAGATGAACTGACTCGCCCATTTTTTCTGTCATAGCTGTCCTTTGATTGTCTTGCTTATTAAATGCGCGCAGGCATTCGAAACTGAAATTTTATTGCCCCTGCGCATAAGATCTTCATACATCATTATTCAATCAATGTAACTTCATCGCCAATTGATATTACCGAATTACCGGCTGGACCTAACAACGTTGCATTTACTCCAAATATAGGATGACCTGCATCATTTACACGATTTTCCATCAGTGCCTTGATGGGTTGCTTTTCACTATGTGTTTCGCCCGTGTCCGGCTGCTTTGTGGTGAGAATGCACCTAACGCAGGGGTCGAGTATTTCGAGAGTCAGATTACCAATTTGCAGTTTTCTCCAGCCATCTTCGGCAAACGCTTCTACGCCAGCTAATACGATGTTGGGCCGAAACCTGCGTACATCTGGCTCTATATGACCCCATTTACAAACTTGCTGTATGCTCGCCTGCGTTGTAACTAATATGGGGGAGGCATCGGCAAAACTAGATTCCAATTGGTACTTTTTCGAGTACCTGGATTGCTTTTTCCATACTGCGATTCGCATTTGCTTTTTAAGCAGGTCACTAATCCAGGCGGCGGCTTCATCGCCTGCATCCAGTGCATTCACTGCGTCTTTCCACAGGGTCCCTGTGATCGCCTTTTCAGGCTCCAGTTGATTGATCTGACAGTGGCCATCCTGTGCAGGGTGTTGCAATAACCAGCCACTACTATTCTTTGTGCAGGACAGTTGCAGCAATTGGGAATAGCGGCGCGCCGTTATGAATACGCCATCTTCATCCAACGCGACCAAACGACGATCATCACACATACCTTCAGAGTCGAACTGTGTTGAGGAGAGTGATACACCCTTTGCTGACTTAAATGGATAGGTCCATAACTCGCTTACTGTGATCATAATCCCCTCATATTTTTGATCGATGACTAGCGTAGGGAAAAACTTCCTGCCTGACTTAGCCAATTTGCACTATAAGACTGACTTAAAGTTAACGTCATAGCCAACTAATTTTACAAGGGGCAGTTTTAGCAACTCTACTCAGAGAAATCCATACTCAAGCAGGGCGTACTTTAGAAAGCCAGTAAACTCCTAGCGGACACTGCTATACGAGAGCTTACTTTCAACTAGTATCTATGCTAAAAATTTCGAGAAAGTGTCTATCTGCAATTTGATAATGAGGAGTTTGTTGAGGCAAGGTAGTTCGATTTATGTTCTTGAAGAATTCGTGCAAAAATCGCCAGGGGTAGGCGGCAAGCATGTCAACATTCTAGATCGTCGATAGAGCTTTCCGAGGTTCAAATTCGGTTAATGCGCCGAATGTCGCAAGACGATGATCTAATTGTCAGCACCCCACGTCCGGGGCATCATCCTCTTGCAACGGCTATCGGACTTTTAGGAAAGCACTTGATTATGCCTTTCTTTTTTTACTTGAATATCTCATTCCAGCCAAACCGAGAAGAAGCAAAGAGAATACAGCGGGCTCAGGCACAGAAGCCATCTCGGATGATTCAAATTCAACGATATAACCACCCCCATTGGTTGCAATAATCTGCCAATCGTTCCATGAACCTAGGGGGCGACCTGATGCTGCGCCCCAAAAATGGATACCATCTTCATTGCCAACGTTGTTAGGCTCCCCGGCGCTAAAGTTGGAATACGTATAAGCTTCACCTGTAACCCAAGCATATGTTCCTTCTACTGCGATGTCATTAAGACCTATCCAAGGACCAAATACTGCAGTGTTAGGGTCGCTCGAGTAGAGTGGGTTAATGAAGCTTGCCTCCTCATTAGAGTGGAGTGTAACCAGGTGGCCAGTCGCTCCATTGAATGTCATTCCTTCAGCGGCAGCTTTTGCAGCAGACCACGTAATCGTACCTGCTATGTATTCATAGGCGTTTCCATTTGAGCCAGTTCCGCTATCCCAAAGAATTGGAGCCGCTTCCACCTGTGCTACTACGGATCCCATGAGAACTAAGGCCGTTGAAAGAAGACGAATAATTTTGTGCCGCATGATTAACCTCTACTGCTAGTTTTTGCACTACGATATTTGACGGTCATATTATAAATAACGCAAATTTCAGTCCAAAAAATATATATCGATATTTTTCAATAAGTTACATAAAACACAAATGGATGCTGGTGATACGGGGCGCCAGCATGTAAAAAAAACTGACACAATACGGGCAAAAGTAGTGACACGCCAACTAGATTATCTAGCCGTATCTCTCATAACCTACTATTGCGCGCCATATTACGCGTCATCACACATTTCAAAAATTTGAATGGAACGCGCCTTACTCAGTTGACTCACCTGAATCAACGCCAGGCCACTGAAGCAAATAATAGTGCCTAGCTATCTTTCTCACTCTCAAAATTACTGTGCCTCAACGCTGAGCCCAGTAAATCAATTATGAATAAAGAAACAATTTAAACACTTCGATTCAGGAAACTAGAACCCTGCCTCACTCACAGTAAATTCGAATTCGTACAGCGCGAACTCAACGAGTGTACGCTCTTCGATGAGCAACTCGGATTCCAGCACTAACTCACCTTTTATCTCCGATAACTCCCGCATATCAGCCAGCAATTGAGTTCGCTGTGCCGGGGTCGTATCGTCAAGAATAATGCGTGATTCTATTCCCGCAACATCAGAATCAATTCGCTGAATTTCCTCTGAGTTGGTCACTACTCTCGAGGCAACAACATTCAGGTCACTGCGCAAACTGTAGAGTTCGGCGCCCAGCCTAAAGGCATCCAGAAAGCCGGCTCCAGATTACTATTGCAAGCACCATCGTAGTAGCCGCCAGATTCACCAACTCGAAAGCCCCTTAGTGGCTGACAAAATTCAATCAAACCCTGTTCACGCCCGGCCTGCCAAGTTAGGGCGACAAGACGTTTGCTATTCATAATTTTTCTTAGTCGGGTTTATTCCAGTTCAAATGAAGAGAATAGTCGAGCCCGTGCAAATTTAATAATGGAGAAACGTAACACCACAGTGATTTTTCTACCATCAGTTTACGAAACCCCAGAGCATTCTGTAGCACGCTTTATATCATTTATTCAGCTTATTGATTCTGCTAGAAAACCGATCACGCTACTTCGTTTCATTGAGCCTAGAGGAGACAGCATCCCTCCGATCTGCGCTATATCAAAATAAGAGACGTAACGTCACAAATCGCCTATGATCCCTATCACTTTGATTCTCAGGAGATTAGCAAGTGAAAATTCTCAAGATCGTACTGCAGATGGTTGGTTTCGTTGTACTGATTGGCGCCGTAGCTATCGGCACTCTACGCATTCAACGCAGCAGCGCTGACGGTGCAACAGTGGTTTTCCCCGGCGGTGAGATGGTGGCTGGCGAGTTACACACTGGGCCCGAACCAGATTGGAGCTTCACCGATGACATCTTTACTATCGAGCTACAACTTAACGACCCGATGGCTACGCGCACCATTTTCATCCTAGAGAGTGAGGGCAAGATTTACGTTGTCTCTGGCTACATGAAATCCTTCCTTGGCAGAATCTGGAAGGAATGGGCGTTCGAGGCTGACGAAGGAAACGACGAAGGTGTATTGCGCGTAAACAATGTACGCTACCCCAGACAGCTCGTTCGAATTAAGGAAGGAGATGTGCTGAACGGCGTAGCTGCCAAGTTACTCGCTAAATACAGTGGCGTACCCACACCAGTTTCAGCTAAAGCCATCGCCGCCGCTAGAGCAGACATCGAAGACGGCAATAGCTGGATTTTCGAACTTACCCCACGCTGAGACCAGAGGAAACGAACCATGACATCACGAAATTATCTTATTCTTTGCACCGCCGGGTCAGTGCTTACCGTGCTTACCCTTTTACTTGTACCAGGTGTCGGGGAGACTATTGAAGGCTTACTCATTGCCTTCCTCTCCACCACCGCTAACTAGCCTACGTAAAACGAAAAAGCCCGCTCACTGAGCGGGCTTTTTTTTACTCTGAATTCATGCAGTCACGATGTTGGAATTCCTTGGTCAGTCTTTTCTTCTCCTACTACATTCGAAAGCTGATCGTCAGAAGGCTGAGTCTTCCGAAAAATTCCAAAACCCATATAGGCAAGACCTATAGATAACAGAGGATTGAGATAGTTAAAAAATGCCCATGGAGCAAACTCCAACGGTGACATATTAAGCACTCCAGTAATAAATGCGCCCGAAGTCGTCCATGGAATCAGCGAGGTACTTAGGGTAGCCCCTTCTTCCAGAGTGCGAGACAGCATATGTTTCTCGAGGCCGTCCTCTTCGTATGAATCTTTGAATATTTGCCCCCCGAATATGATAGAGAGATAGCCCTCACCCATACTCATATTCGAGACTACGCCAGCACCTATCGTCGCCGCAATAAGACTTGCAGAGCGTTTGATGCGCTTCAACATTCCACTCAGCAGTACTCGCACGAAACCCGCGCGGTCCAGAATCCCGCCAAGAGATAATGCTATAAGTGCGAGAGACATAGTCCACATCATACTTGTAATGCCTCCCCGACTGAGGAGGTTATCAAGCTGCTCAAGCCCTGTGGATGCAACATAACCGGCGTGTAAACTATTCAAAACATCAGGAATAGCTCTATCTTGCATTACGACTGCCAGCACCAACGCGGTGCCGACACTGGCGAGCATGCTGACTTCGGCTGGGGCGCGTTTGAGACTTAAGGTGAGTAACACGAGTAACGGCAACAACGTTAGTGGATTGATGGTGAACTCTATTTCGAGCCCCTGCTTTAACGTTAATAACTCTTCCGCCGAGAGTGTCTGGCCACTGTAGTACAAACCAAATGCTGTAAACAAAACAATGCTGATGATGTATGTCGGCACGGTGGTGTACATCATGGATTTGATATGGGAATAAAGGTCCGTGTCCGCACTCATGGCTGCAAGATTAGTTGTGTCTGAAACTGGCGACATCTTGTCACCGAAGCTCGCGCCAGAGACCACCATGCCAGCCACGAGTGGTAGGGGAATCCCCAGTGCCGCCCCTAATCCCATGAGGACTACACCGATCGTAGCAATTGTTCCCCACGCCGTGCCCGTTGCCAGCGACATAAGGCTGCACAGCACCAATCCCGCAGGCAAAAAGAAAGTAGGATGAAGCAAGTCTAGGCCGTAATAGATGAGCCCGCCAATCGTTCCGCTTTCTATTAGCGCGGCAACGAGTATGCCAATCAGGAAAAAGATAAAAATCGCACCCAAACCCTTCTGGATACCTGCAATCATTGCAGATTTGATCTCTATATAGCTGAAACCCAACATGGAAGAGTGACCCGCAACCCACACTAGCGCCAGTACTAACAAGCTATGCAGAGCGATGCCCAGCCACAGCATTCCAGAAATAACGATCACCATGACACCGCCAAAACAGATCAGTGAATGCAAAAAGCTTGGTTCTCGTGGGTCTACGATAGGATTAGTCATATTGGGGTTTTGCGCTCGCATGTTGTGCCTAGATTAGTTCAAATTTTACTCTAGCGTGCGAATGAGGCAACTATAAATGAGGCTCATCGAGGAAATAGGCCAATATCCGCATGAATCTCATCAACTAATGCATATTTGCTCGACCTATTCCCCACAAATCCCTATAGTACGCCCCCTCTATAGCAAGCCGCTTAAATACCCATTTCAATCATTTTTTAGCTTTTAGGACGTCCCCCTGTGATCTCTACCGCAAACATCACTATGCAGTTTGGTGCCAAACCCCTATTCGAGAATATTTCGGTCAAATTCGGCGATGGTAACCGTTATGGATTAATCGGTGCCAACGGCTGCGGCAAGACCACCTTCATGAAGATCCTGGAAGGCAAACTCACTCCAACATCCGGTAATGTTGCGATCGGGCCTAATGAACGATTAGGTTCATTGAGTCAGGACCAATTCGCGTTTGAAGAATTCAATGTGATCGACACAGTCATAATGGGCCATGCAGAGTTATGGGAAATCAAGCAAGAGCGTGATCGCATCTATGCCCTGCCGGATATGTCAGACGCTGACGGCATGAAGGTTGCCGAGCTGGAAATTCAATTCGCGGAAATGGATGGCTATACCGCCGAAAGCCGTGCTGGCGAATTACTTATGGGCGCGGGTATCGCTGAAGAATTACATTTTGGCCCTATGAAAGAAGTTGCCCCGGGCTGGAAGCTAAGAGTGCTACTGGCGCAGGCTCTATTCTCAGACCCCGACATCCTGTTATTAGACGAGCCTACCAACAATCTCGACATAAACGCTATCCGTTGGTTAGAAGGCGTATTGGAAGCTCGCAAATGTACCATGGTAATTATTTCTCACGACCGGCACTTTCTGAATTCTGTGTGTACGCATATGGCCGATATCGATTTTGGTGAACTTCGCCTGTATCCAGGAAACTACGATCATTTCATGACAGCCTCTACCCAGGCTCGAGAACGATTACAGTCAGTCAATGCGAAGAAGTCAGCCCAGATCACTGAGCTTAAGCATTTCGTCAGTCGCTTCTCTGCTAATGCATCCAAAGCCAAGCAAGCGACTTCGCGAGCGAAGCAAATAGAAAAAATTGAACTAGAGGAAATTAAACCTTCCAGCCGAGTCAGCCCCTTCATTCGATTTAAGCAGGAGAAGAAACTGCACCGCCAGGCTCTTACTCTTGAGAAAATGGGGCATGGCTTTGACGATGAGCCTCTTTTCAAGGGCGCAAACATGATAATGGAAGCAGGGACTCGCCTTGCCGTTATTGGCGAAAATGGAGCTGGTAAAACCACCTTCCTTCGTTGCCTGCTGAATGAGCTTTCAGTGAATCATGGAAAGATACAATGGGCAGAAAGCGCCACCTTGGGATACTGCCCTCAGGACAGTACTAGTGATTTCGATAATGAGATGAATTTATTCGATTGGATGTGCCAGTGGCGTAAGCCAAGCCACGGCGATCAAATCGTTCGTGCTACGTTGGGCAGACTATTATTCTCCACAGAAGACTTCGAGAAATCTGTGAAAGTCTGTTCCGGTGGCGAAAAAAATCGCCTACTGTTCGGCAAACTGATGATGAGCGATCCTAACGTCCTGATCCTAGATGAACCTACCAATCACTTAGATATGGAAGCCATCGAATCTTTGAACCTGGCGCTGGATCATTATGAAGGCACACTGATTTTTGTGAGCCACGATCGTGAATTTGTTTCGTCATTGGCCACCCGGGTCATCGAAATTAAAGATCAACAGTTGATAGATTTTCAGGGCAACTACGAAGAATACCTAGCGAGCCAGCAAGATGCGGGAAGTATTGCGAATATCAGATAGAAAGACTATCTGAACTCGGAGTTAACAAGCCATTTCAGAGAGTTGCACCCTTAGCACCGCCCTCATAAATCAGCTTCCTTTAATTAAATTCGAGAACACAGATGGCGGTTCTGTGCAATTAAGGGGGAGCAGAGCACCTTGTTTCGTCTTAGCAATTCGCGAACAACAAAGACACCAGCGTTAGCGAAGAGCCGCATGTGTGCTACACGCACTCCTACCGTAATTAACTGACAGCAGCCTCAAGCAAGGTCAAGGACCCAGCGTCCGCATCGAGTCTAGCTCGCACACCTAAGGGCACTACCGTTTTATCCTCGATGTGTCCAATCATCGCGCCGCGCAGCGTAGGTATGCCTAACGGTTCAAGACGGTCACGCAACACTTCTTCCATGCTGAATGTATTACTGTCGTAGCCATCATCAGTAAATTTTCCCAACACTATTCCAGCAACCTGCTCCAACTTACCGGCCATCCACAAATGCGTGAGCATACGGTCAACACTGTATGGAGGC
>CAJXQP010000060.1 GCA_913058275.1 uncultured Gammaproteobacteria bacterium
TACTTGATGAGATCGAGAAGGCGCACCCAGATGTTTTTAATTTATTGTTGCAGGTGATGGATCACGGCACCCTAACAGATAACAACGGCAGGCAAGCAGATTTTAGAAACGTCATATTGATAATGACAACCAACGCCGGCGCGCAGGAGATGTCTCGCGCGTCTATCGGTTTTAGCGAGCAAGATCATACAACCGATGGCATGGAAATAATCAAGAAGGCGTTCTCGCCGGAATTCCGCAATAGACTGGATTCAATAATTCAATTTGGCGCACTAACGGTGGAAACTATCCGAACGGTTGTCGATAAATTCCTTGTTGATCTGCAAGTGCAATTGGACCAGAAGAAGGTCTTGTTAAATGTAGACGAAAACGCTGTCGATTGGTTTGTTAAACACGGTTACAGCGAATCCATGGGCGCGAGGCCTATGGCTAGATTGATTCAGGAGAAACTGAAGAAAGAGCTTGCGGAAGATATCTTGTTCGGGAAGCTCTCTGCCAACGGTGGAGAGGTGCAAGTTGGCAGTAAGGATGACGAGCTAGTGATAACGATCAGCGAGAGAAAGCCGCAGGAGAAAAAAGAGTTAACTCCGGCGAAAAACTAACGTGCGCGATAAGTGATGCGACCTTTGCTTAGGTCATAGGGAGTAAGTTCGACGCGAACTTGGTCACCGGTAAGGATTCGGATGTAGTTCTTGCGCATTTTGCCGGAGATGTGAGCGGTCACGATGTGGCCGTTTTCCAGTTTAACTCGGAACATAGTATTAGGAAGGGTATCGACTACTTCGCCTTCCATTTCAATTTGATCTTCTTTCGCCATTTGCAGTCTCAATGTATTTATTCGCGGGGCATTGTGCCGGATTTTCGCCAGATAAGCAAAGCCAGACCCACGCATAGACGCATACAGGCGCGACATTTCGATTGCTTCGCACTTGTTCGCCTACAACCATGTGACATAGGCTTTCATACCACCATCACCAGCAAATATGACTTCTCGGTTGTTACCCCGTTGAATAACATGTTGTGGCACACCAACCAGTGAGATTCTTGGCTTCCTTGGCATAAGAATGACCTAGTTGATGAGTTTCAAATTTAATTTTTAATTTGGATCTGACCCCTTTATTTAATTGAGGTTTTTATTACGACGTCTATAAAATCCAGCACCAATAAGACCTAATACTAATAAAGCGTAAGTTGAAGGTTCCGGTACAAAAGATTAATCAGGGTAATCCATGTTGAACAACCCTTAAGTAAAAAATGGGGTCAGATCCTGAGGTATCCCCACGAATAATATATACAAATCAGAAAGATAGTTGAAAACCTAGGGAACATTCATGGCATTTGGTGATCCGATCATTCGCCAAAACTCACAAAGCACTACTACCATGAATGTAAACGCTAACTTGAACAATACCCTTTCTTTTGTGGCCCCTTACATGCATAAAACTCTTAGAGCGGCGCTATCTGCATGCATTCACAGCTTACTGACAGGTAATGCCGCCAGTGTCACTAGCATGGGGCGAGGTATTGACTCTCCAGCACACGAATTAACGAGCACCCACTTTCCCTCTACCAGCATCTCCAGAGGCCTAAATGTGCTCTTGTAATCCATCTTTGCGCAATTCTTAATCCAATAGCCGAGATATAGATGGCTCAATCCCAGTGAGCGGGCCTGTTCGATCTGCCACAGAATTACAAAATTACCCAGCGATCGCTTCGCAAGATTTGGATCGAAGAATGTATAAACCGCGGAGAGTCCACCGTCGAGGATATCGGTCACACTGACGGCGATTAATTTCTCTAGGATATAGAAACAATAATACTGGCTACCTTCTGCTTTGCTGCGAATGAAAGCGTCGAATTGCTCTGTAGTTGCCGGGTACATGTCGCCGTCGCTGTGGCGCTTCTCGATATACTCTTGATAGAGGAAATAGGCCTGATCACCTTTCAATTCGTCACATTTTTCGACACGCACATTAGCGTTTCGATTCCAGATGCGCTGGAAGCGCTTGCTGCGTTTGAATTGCGCTACTGGAAGCCGACAAGAAATACAGGCGCGGCAAAGCTTACAGTCCGGCCTATATAAGTGTGCTCCGCTGCGACGGTAGCCGAGCTCAGTAAGCCGACTGTTCAAATGTTGGGTAATGTTTAGCTCGGGGTCGACAAAGACAGTCGCCGCAGTCTCATCTTCCTTATAACTGCAGGGATGATCTGAGGAACGAAACAATTTGATCGTCTCGTTTATTTTGGATTTTGAATTCATTTACCAATTCTGCCTATTTCTAGCTTACTGACAGCGCATCTAAACAGTGTCTATATTCCAGGGAGCGGCTTTGCCGGGACAGGGTAGAAGCTCATGTAATTGCAGGCGAAATTGCTCTCGGCTAATCTCTATTGCGCCCAGAGATTCGAGATGTTCGCTGCTTACCTGACAGTCGATCAATTTATAGTTCCATTCCTGCAGCTGTTTTACAAGTTTCACTAGGGCTATTTTCGATGCATTGCTCTCGAAACTAAACATCGATTCCCCAAAGAAGAGCTGGCCCAGTGCGACGCCGTAGAGCCCGCCTACCAGATCTCCTTCACGCCATACTTCAACGGAATGTGCATGGCCTGCTTCGAACAATTGCGTATACGCGGTTTGCATTTCATCGGTTATCCAAGTGCCAGGAGAATCACCGCGGGGCTGCGCACAACAGCCTATAACCTCTGCAAATGCCTCATCCAGGGTCACCGTATAGAGCGACTTGTTGATAGTCTTCCGCAGACTCTTGCTGACGCGTAAATCGTCGGGGAAGAGCACCATGCGCGGGTCTGGGGACCACCACAGAACCGGCTGTCCCTCCTCAAACCAGGGAAAGATTCCACGGCTGTAAGCTTCTAGTAGACGGTTGGGGCTGAGGCCGCCTCCCGCCGCCAGCAGCCCATTAGGGTCTGCCAGCGCGAGGCTTATATCTGGAAAGCTGGCCTGAGGAGAGCTTAGCCAAGGTAACGGCATTGTTATTGATGTCCGGTGCTGCTAGGCATCAAGGAATTTTTCAGCATCCAGCGCGGCCATGCAACCGAAGCCGGCACTAGTGACAGCCTGTCGATAGATCTGGTCTGCAATATCCCCGGCGGCGAATACACCAGGTACACTGGTTTGCGTGGCATTGCCTGTGATACCCGTATTAACTGTGACATAGCCATTCTTCATCTCAAGCTGCTCTACAAAAATTTCCGAATTTGGGATGTGACCGATAGCGATGAAGACGCCGTCGACAACGAGTTTTTTCACCCCGCCAGTGCTCGCATGCTTCATAGCAATGCCAGTTACCCCCATGTCGTCGCCTAGCACTTCATCGAGCGTGTTATTCCATTCGATAGTGACTTTGCCTTCCTCTACCTTATCGAAGAGCTTCTTCTGCAGGATCTTCTCCGCCCGTAACGAGTCTCGCCTATGCACCAGCGTGACATGTGAGCAGATGTTGGCCAGATAGAGGGCCTCTTCAACCGCAGTATTGCCGCCACCGATAACAGCTACCGGCTTGTTTCTATAGAAGAAACCATCACAGGTGGCGCAGGCACTAACGCCTTTGCCCATGAATGCCGTCTCTGATTCAAGACCGAGATATTGCGCAGAAGCGCCAGTCGCGATAATAAGTGCATCACAGGTGAACACGGCGCTATCGCCGGTCAGTGTGTAGGGTTTCTTGCTGAGATCTACAGCATTGATATGATCGAAAATCACCTTAGTGTCAAAACGCTCGGCATGCTGCAGCATGCGCTCCATAAGGGCTGGGCCCTGTAGGCCTTCTACGTCGCCTGGCCAGTTGTCTACATCGGTAGTGGTGGTCAGTTGACCACCTTGCACCATGCCGGTAATCACTACGGGGTCCAAATTAGCTCGAGCCGCATAGACTGCTGCTGTATATCCCGCAGGCCCTGAACCCAAGATTATTAGACGATGGTGCTGTGTATCTGTCATAGAACTGCTTCCTGCTTGAAGGCGCTTTTTTTAGACTGTATTCAGCGCACGTTTATGTGAGTCGGGATATGTTGTTATGTGATGGCAAAGGTCCAAATTTAAAGCCCTAGCGGGGCATATTCTACTCAATTTTGCGCCTTAGGAACCGTTAAACTGTTTAGGGATTCGACTTTGGGTTTTTCTACGCCCTAAGAAAAGCAAAGAAGCGTGAAATGCTTCTGATTATTCTCGAAACGATGGTATAAACTATCTGTAGGTCCATGAATAAATTGAAAAATGTAACTATGAAAAATAGCGGGCAAGATCCGGAAGTCAGCAACTTGATGCAGCGCTTAGTTCGCGAGGGCACCTTGATTGTTTATTCATTGCTAGCTCTTTTCCTATTAATTGCTCTGGTCAGCTATTCCCCGAAAGATCCTGGTTTCACTACAACGGGCACAGGAGAGGATGTGGTGAACGCGGTCGGCGTTTATGGAGCATGGCTAGCCGATATCTTTTGGTATCTATTGGGTTATCTTGCTTTCGCGTTTCCTATCTTGTTAATTTATAAGGTTTACATATCTTTTCGCGAATCGGCGCTGGAGTCTGATTTCTCCTGGCCTTTATTTGCTCTGAAGACTGGCGGCTTTTTCCTGCTAGTGATCTCAGCCTGCGGTTTAGCGACGCTGCATTTTCACATTGCGGAGGAATTGCCTTCCGCCGGGGGTGTTATCGGCTCATTAGTTGCCGATCTCAGCATACCCGTACTAGCAACTCTTGGAAGCACATTGCTGCTGCTCGCCGTGTTCCTATTCGGGCTCACCATAACAGTTACCATCTCCTGGCTAGCCGTGATCGATAAACTGGGTGCGACAACATTGAGCGTCGCCGCGCGCACGGGCGCTAGGTACCTCAAATGGATGGAAGACAGGAAACAGGAGCAGGTCGCCAAGAAACGCCTAGAAAGGCGCAAGAGGGTTCTTGATATTCATATTGAAAAAGAAGCGAAGCGGGCGCCACCAAAGATCAAAGCTCCGGCTATTAGGAAACCGGTGAAGAGCGTACGAGTAGAGAAAGAAAAACAGGGAACACTGTTTGCCGCCTCATCAATTAAACAACTGCCCGCTATAGGCTTATTGGACGCTTGGCAAGAAACCAACGACTCTGGCTTCTCGAAAGAATCTCTCGAGGCCATGTCCAAACTGCTTGAACTTAAGCTAAAAGATTTCGGCATCGAAATTGAGGTTACGGCAGTTAATCCCGGGCCAGTCATCACACGCTTCGAAGTGCAGCCGGCCCCTGGCATTAAAGTTAGTCGGATAAGTAACCTCGCGAAGGACTTGGCGCGCTCACTTGCCGTGATATCAGTGCGAGTGGTAGAAGTCATTCCTGGGAAAACGGTCATTGGAATCGAGATTCCGAACGAGACGCGGGAAGTTATTCAGCTAAGTCAGGTGCTGTCTACACCAGAGTTCGACAAGGCATCGTCGCCGCTGAGCATGGCGTTAGGTCATGATATTGTGGGCAAGCCGGTAATTGTCGACTTAGCCAAGATGCCGCATCTATTGGTGGCAGGAACCACCGGCTCTGGAAAATCTGTTGGTATCAACGCCATGATCTTGAGTCTGCTGTTCAAGTCGACGCCGGAACAGGTTCGCATGATTATGATCGATCCGAAGATGCTGGAACTATCGGTCTACGATGACATTCCCCATCTTCTCACTCCAGTAATTACTGATATGAAGGATGCCGCGAACGGCCTTCGCTGGTCGGTTGCCGAGATGGAGCGGCGCTATAAACTGATGTCGGCTCTAGGTGTTAGAAATCTTGCTGGTTACAACAAAAAAGTTACAGATGCCAAAAAATCAGGCAATCCAATAATGGATCCAACATGGAAGCCGGATCCGATGCTGCTAGAGGAAGAGCAGTGTGCACCGGAACTAGAGGCACTACCTTGTGTTGTGGTCATTGTCGATGAGCTTGCAGACATGATGATGGTTGTAGGTAAGAAAGTTGAAGAGTTGATCGCGCGTATCGCTCAGAAAGCTAGAGCGGCAGGCATACATTTAATCCTCGCCACGCAGAGACCATCAGTGGATGTTTTGACTGGTTTGATTAAGGCCAACATACCGACGCGTATGTCGTTTATGGTCCAGTCGAAGGTCGACTCCAGGACGATTCTGGGTGAGGGTGGCGCTGAGCAACTATTGGGTAATGGCGACATGCTATTCCTTCCTCCTGGCGGCGGTATTCCAACCCGTGTACACGGCGCCTTCGTAAGTGATGAAGAAGTGCATCGAGTCGTTGCCGACTGGAAACAGCGAGGCAAGCCGGTGTATATCGATTCTATTACGCAAAGCGTAGACGACTTGGATATGGGCGCAATGAACAATTCGGGGGCAGGTGAGGACGAAGAAAGTGATGCGCTTTACGATGAAGCCGTTAGTTTTGTAACCGAAACACGTAAAGCGTCCATATCTTCTGTGCAGAGAAAGCTACGTATCGGTTACAACCGCGCAGCCAGAATGATAGAAACTATGGAGCGTGCTGGTGTCATCACTGAGATGGGAAGCAACGGTTCGAGAGAAGTTCTTGCGCCGCCGCCACCTCGCGATTAACGATGTTTAACTACAAGTTTTAACAAATGATTAAACTCATAAAACAGATGATGGTTCTTTTTTCACTACTGTGCATTTGCACAGGAAATCTCTTTGCTCAGTCAGCGACAAGTGGCTCTGCTCTTGATCGGCTAGATGCTTTGTTGGGGAATATAGAGACACTGGCTGCCGATGTCGTGCAATTAATTGTCGAGTCAGATGGCGGCGTACTGGAAGAGAGCGATATAAAAATGCGGCTAAAGAAACCTGATGGTTTCTATTGGGAAACGTTGACTCCCTTTCCCGAATTGATCGTTACCGACGGCAGTACGCTGTGGAATTATCAGCCTGATCTGGAGCAGGTAGTCATCGAAGATTGGGATAGTAGTCGCTCAGAGTTGGCTGCGCAGCTGTTAAGTGGAAACATAGAATCACTCGCTGGGGATTATACGATCGACAGTGTTACTCCTAAGGAAAGTGAACACCAGGAATTCGAGCTGATTCCTCGCACTGCTGACAACGTCTACCAACTCATCTCTATTAATTTTATGCGCGATGAATTGGACTCGATCTATCTCAATAGCAAGAATGGGCAGCAAACGGTCTGGCGCTTTGATAATGTGATGCGCAATTCGGCGATAGACGATGCCCAATTTCTGTTCGTTCCTCCTGAGAATATCGAGATAATTGAGAATGACTATGCTCAATAGACTAGCGTTACCTCAACCAATGCCGACACTGACATGTGACCTTCTAACGTGAATACCTATATAGCTATCGCTTTCGGGGGCGCCCTTGGTGCTATGTCTCGCTTTTGGCTTCACACTGCTGTGCAACGGTTTAATGGCAGTAGCTTCCCACTCGGCACATTCGCGGTTAATGTTTTAGGCTCCTTTCTTATCGGTGTGCTCTTTGTGGTGCTGGCAGAGAAAGCGCAACTGTCTGAAACCTGGCGGCCACTGATAGTGGTAGGTTTTTTAGGTGCTATGACCACATTTTCATCTTTCTCCCTAGATGCGCTTTTGTTATTCGAACAGGGCAATTACAATACCGCACTTTTCTATATCGTCAGTAGCGTCACGCTCTGCTTATTCGCCGCCTTTGCGGGTATGCAGGTAACGCGTGTCATGCTCTGAGTAGACTCTTTCAGGAACAGACCATGCTAGACCCCAAAAGTATTCGCAGCGATGCGCCGACAATTGCTGAGGCGCTAAAAAAGAAGAATTTCGATCTAGATGTAGATCGCTTGGCGGAATTGGATAGCCAACGCAAGATCTTACAGACGGCGACGGAAGGCCTGCAGAATGAGCGAAACCTGCGTTCTAAGTCAATCGGCAAAGCGAAGGCGGCCGGAGAGGACGTATCCGAAATCCTGTCGTCTATGGACAGCATTAAGACCGATCTCGAAGAAAAGAAGGAGCAGCTCAATCTATTGCAGAAGGAGTTGACTGACTACTTACTAACAGTGCCAAATGTGCCATCCGACTCTGTGCCGCCGGGCGTGGATGAGAGTGATAATCAAGAAATCTCCACGTGGGGTACTCCGAAGTCATTCGATTTTGAAGTCAAAGATCATACAGAGCTAGGCGAGGCCTTGGAGCAGGGCTTAGACTTTGAGACCGCAACCAAGATTACCGGTTCGCGCTTCGTCGTCATGACTGGCAGAACTGCACAGCTGCACCGTGCGCTGATTCAATTCATGCTCGATACCCATACCCGAGAGCATGGCTATACCGAGGTGAACGTGCCTTATTTAGTCAACGCGGACTCGTTGTTGGGAACGGGTCAGTTACCG
Source organism: uncultured Gammaproteobacteria bacterium (assembly GCA_913058275.1). GTDB lineage: Bacteria > Pseudomonadota > Gammaproteobacteria > Pseudomonadales > Pseudohongiellaceae > UBA9145. The sequence goes on from CAJXQP010000060.1 coordinate 8,336, forward strand.
AAGTTTGAAGAGGACCTCTTTAAGCTGAGGGGGGATCAAGATTATTATCTGATTCCAACCGCCGAAGTACCGGTTACCAATCTCGTGAGAGACAAGATCGTTGATGCAGAATCCCTTCCTCTAAAGTTCACATGTCACACTCCCTGTTTCCGATCAGAGGCAGGCAGCTACGGTAAAGACACGAAGGGCATGATCAGGCAGCACCAATTCGAAAAGGTAGAGTTGGTTCAAGCTATTAGGCCGCAAGATTCGGAAGATGCCCTTGAGGAGCTTACAGGAAATGCTGAAACTATATTGCAGTTGCTGGAACTTCCCTACCGAAAAATTGTGTTATGCGGTGGCGATACTAGCTTCGCATCGGCAATGACGTATGACCTCGAAGTTTGGTTACCATCGCAGAACTGCTATCGCGAGATATCCTCGTGCAGCAGCTTTACCGATTTCCAAGCTCGGCGCATGCAGGCGCGCTGGCGCAATCCTGAAACAGGAAAACCCGAGCTGTTACATACCGTTAATGGTTCAGGGTTAGCTGTAGGCAGGACGCTCGTGGCACTTCTAGAAAATGGCCAGCAAGCAGACGGCAGCATCAAGATACCGAAGGCTTTGCATGCTTACATGAATGGGATCAAGCAGCTTTTCTGATGGACCTTCTTCCGATATTTCTCAATATCAAAGATAAGAAGTGCGTCGTTGTCGGTGGTGGAGAGGTTGCCTTTCGTAAGGCCACTTTATTACTGCGCGCTGGCGCTGATCTCCATATCGTCGCTCTTTCATTGAGCGACGAGCTGCGCAAATTGTGTGTCGCTCACGATTGTACAATGACTGCAAGAGAGTTCGACGAATCCGACTTAAGCGACGCGATTCTCGTTGTTGCCGCTACCGATGATCTTATTACTAACGAGCGCGTCAGTGTTATCGCTTCGAAACTTAACATTCCCGTAAATGTAGTCGATCAACCCCATCTTTGTTCCTTCATCATGCCCTCTATAGTTGATCGCTCTCCGATCGTTGTAGCTATATCCAGCGGTGGTACTTCTCCAATACTAACTCGTAAGCTCAAGGAGTTAAACGAGTCTATGATACCTGGGCGAATAGACAAGTTAGCAGAACTGCTGGGTTCGTTTCGGGGTCGAGTAAAGAACGAGATTGGGGACTTTTCTGAGCGGGTGCGTTTCTGGGAAAGCGTTCTCGACAGCGAAATACCAGAACTGGTTTATAGCGGGCAGGATGATGAGGCGAGATTCGCGCTGGATCAATGGCTGACGAATCCACAGAGCGATAGACTTGGTGGTGAAGTCTATCTAGTGGGAGCAGGGCCCGGAGATCCGGACCTGCTAACTCTGCGAGCTCTGCGGCTCATGCATAAGGCTGACGTTGTACTCTACGATCGATTGGTCTCGCCCGAGATATTACTCAAACTACGGCCAGATGCTCAGAAGATTTATGTAGGCAAACGTAGTGCAGATCACGCCGTGCCGCAGGAAACCATAAACGAGATGTTAGCTCGCTTGGCCAAAGAGGGTAACCGAGTGCTGCGACTCAAGGGCGGTGACCCCTTCATCTTTGGGCGCGGTGGCGAAGAGCTAGAATCTTTAGCCGCTGCAGGCATTCCTTTTCAGATAGTCCCTGGAATCACAGCAGCTTCTGGCTGCGCGAGCTATGCTGGGATCCCACTTACGCATCGCGACTACTCGCAATCGGTTCGTTTTCTTACAGGGCACACGAAGGACGGACGGGTGCCGTTGGAGTGGGATATCCTAGTTAAGGAGCAACAGACGCTCGTTTTCTATATGGGCCTAGCCGGCTTGCCACACATCTGCGATCAACTTCTTAAACATGGTATGTCTTCAACGACACCTGTGGCTGTCATTCAGCAAGGAACAACTCAGACGCAAAAAGTAGTAGTGGGGAATCTGGATAGGATAGCAGATATGGCCTTGGAGAAAGAAATAGAGGCTCCTACAATAATCATCATTGGAGAAGTAGTTAAACTCCAGAAATCGCTTTCTTGGTTTAACCGAAGCTAGCCTAGTGTCACGAGACTTAGTCAAAAGCTACAGACAATTTTCCGGTTTCGGTAATCCCGAGATCTTGCTGGCGGTCTTAGCCGGCGAACCACGGAATAGTTTCATCAAATAAATACTCTTACCTTTATCGGTACCTAGATCTCGCTTAACGAGATTAACCAACGCACGATTGGCGGGTGACATTTGATGACGGTTATAGAAAACCCGCAGCAGATTGATAACTTCCCAGTGCGCAGGGCCTAGCGTTATCTCCTCCACAGAAGCGAGGTTCGAGGCGACATCCTCGTCCCAGTCCGCAAGTTCAACTAAATAGCCTTCCTTATCGAGAGCTATCTGCCGGCCATTTATTTCTAAGAAATGCGCATTAGTCATGGTCTAAAACCAACTCACGACTTTACCGTGCTCGCAGCATAGTTCGACAAATCGAGTGGTATCTACTATCTCCACTCTATCTGCTGTCTGGGAAAGCGTTGCCCTTGCTAACATGTCTTCGCGTAGTCCGTACACATGCACTGTCTCTATGATAGCTGTCAGGTTAACTAAAGATACGCAATGGTAGACGCCATCTTCTATAAACAGGATGGCATCATCAGCGTTAATTACCTTGAGGCAGCTCTCTAATAGCCTGGAGTCTGGGCTTCTATTTATCGTGTGCAGGCTGCTCATAGATTGAATACCGTATCTGAGCTTTCGATGAGTTTAGAGACTGCATCGCTCTCGATTGATTGCATGCCAGGAAGCAAATCTGCTATGTCGATGCTTCGCTGCTTTAATGATTGCTGATCCGCGTACACGTTTTCAATACCGTACAAGGCGAGCGTCTCAAGAGCATTTCCTAGGGTCTTGTTCTGAATAGCGGCGCCATCTTGTCCTTTAAGTAGCTGGTAGATACCGTCATCTAAAAACACGTAATTCACGTCCTGCTCGAATACCGCGTAGGCGAGAGCCATGTCTAAGCATAGATTTGCTCTGTTGCTCCCATAGGGCGCACTGCGACTAATAAAAGTGATGCGCGATTTAATAGGTTTAGTTGTGTTTGTTTTTTCTGTCATAGCCTTAACCGAAATTTACCACTCGATCAGAATGCAGTGCCGCATCGATAAGTTGCCCAAGACCGGCCACCTGGGAGCTCTCATAGGCGCTTGCAGTGCCAAGCTCGTGGCGCTCGGCTTCTGCCTGATCTAGAACGCCTCGGCGCAGTGCGGAGCTGACGCAGATAACAGAATCAATGTCGTGCTCCTCGATCAGCTTGCTCCACTGCAGTTGCAGGTTAATTTCATCCTGCGCGACTACAGTGAGTTTAGAGGCGTTGTGTACGCCATCGCCGAAAAAGAATAGCCGATAAAGCTCATGTCCCTGCTGAATAAGCGACTCGGCGAATCGAAGCGCCGTAGCTGCAGACTCGGTTGAGTAGGGCGCGGCAAAGATAACAATAGAAAATTTCACAAGTCGAGTTTAATCCAGGCGGGCTGCGATGACTAATACTGGCAATAAAAAACCCCAGACAAGCTGGGGTTTAGAATTTAATTAGCTAAAGTAGCCTAGTTTAATTTCTACCAGTGAGCGAACCCAAGAGGTTAAGCAAGTGAATAAAAATATTAAAGATGCTCAGGTACAAAGATATCGTAGCCATGATGTAGTTGCGCTCGCCGCCATTAACCTGTCTCTTATACAC
>CAJXQP010000061.1 GCA_913058275.1 uncultured Gammaproteobacteria bacterium
AGAGACCTTCCGTATGGGCGATCGAATGCGCGCCCTTTTGATTGATGTTCGTTCAGAGCAGCGTGGCCCGCAGTTATTTCTGTCTCGTACCTCTCCTGACATGTTGATCGAGTTATTTAAGATCGAAGTGCCGGAAATCTCAGAAGAAATTATCGAAATCAAGGCGGCGGCGAGAGATCCTGGCTCGAGAGCCAAGATCGTAGTCAGCACGAATGATGGCCGTATCGACCCCGTAGGTGCTTGTGTTGGTATGCGTGGCTCACGCGTACAGGTAGTCTCGAATGAATTAGCCAATGAGCGCATCGACATCATCCTTTGGGATGACAATCCGGCGCAGTTAGTCATCAATTCAATGTCTCCGGCAGAAGTTGCTTCTATCATTGTTGATGAAGACAGCAACACGATGGATATCGCGGTTGAAGAAGATAATCTTGCCCAAGCCATCGGCAGAAACGGTCAGAACGTACGCCTTTCCAGTGAGTTAACTGGATGGACTATCAACGTGATGAGCGAGGAAGAGGCAGCGGACAAGCAGCAGCAGGAAGCGAGCAGCTTCATCGACATGTTCGTTGAGAAGCTCGGCGTCGACGAGGAGTCGGCAGAGGTTCTCGTTGCCGAAGGTTTTACTTCACTCGAAGAAATTGCCTACGTGCCTCTCGATGAGATACTGGCGATCGATGGATTCGATGAAGAGATCGCGAATGAATTGAGGAATCGAGCTAAAGATGCATTGCTTACTTTGGCTATCGCCTCTGAGGAAAATCTATCATCTGCGAATATCGCGGACGATCTTCTGAATATGGAAGGCATGGATGGAAAGCTGGCATTGGAACTCGCTAAGAAAGGAATTCTCAATATGGAAGAATTGGCAGAGCAGTCTATCGATGAATTGATAGACATCGAAGGCATGGATGAAGAGCGTGCAGGCAAGCTAATTATGACCGCGCGCGCACCATGGTTTGAGTAACAGCAATTCTGAAAAATTGTTGAATAGGAGTAATTGAATGGCAGATGCAAAAATAAGTGAGCTCGCCGAAGTTGTCGGAGTCTCGGTAGATAAGCTGCTGTCTCAGATAAAAGAGGCAGGCTTGTCGCATACTAAAGCTGGCGATTCGATTTCGAACGACGACAAAAACACTTTATTGCAGTTTCTGCGCCGTAGCCACGGAGACTCTGAGGCCAGTGTCTCTGCGCCTAAGAAAATTACACTCAAGCGGAAGACAGTTGGCACGCTTAAAGCGGCGTCCACTCACGGCCGAGGCAAGACTGTTAACGTCGAGGTTCGCAAGAAGCGCACCTATGTTAAGCGCAGCGAAGTCGCTGAAGATGCCCCAGAAGAATTAGAAGATGAAGCAGTCGTAGCTGCAGCGGAAAGTGCAGAAGCCGCAGTAGTAGATACTAGTGCTGAAGCGACAGAGACCGCTGGTGCGGAGTCTGCAGAAGCAGCAACAACAGAAACGTCAGACAAAGCTAGTGATGAGGCTCCTGCCAACGATAAGGCCGTAGTCCCAGATGTGCCTGCCGAGGAAGCTGCCACAGCTAGAGACGACAAGCCGGGTGCGAAGCGCAAAGGGCAGGGAAAGAAAGACTCAGAAGATTCTCCCGATAACAAAAAATCACAGCATCTTAAGAATAAGAGTAAGGCCGCCAAGCGGCAGGCAAAACCAATTCATGTCAACGACGACTTCGTGCTCGAAGGTGGCGATGTGGATGACGTTGGTGGCGGGCGTGGTCGAAGAGGCGGCGGCAGGAAAAGTAAGACACGTCTATCTGCTACTCAACATGCCTTCGAGAAGCCAAAAGATTTTATTAAACGCGAAATCAAAATTGGTGAAACCAACACTTTGCAGGACCTAGCGCAGCAGATGTCGGTTAAGACAGCAGGGCTAGTGAGATCCCTATTCAACATGGGTGTCATGGCAACGATCAACCAAATTATAGATCAAGATACGGCGTCATTATTGATTGAAGAAGTAGGTCATACACCGAAATTTGTATCCGAAGATGCGATCGAAGATCAATTGGCAGAATCGATCACATCGGATGCGGGTAAAGTAGAAGTTACTCGTGCGCCGGTAGTTACAGTAATGGGTCACGTTGATCACGGCAAGACTTCTCTGCTCGACTATATACGTAAATCAACAGTCGCCTCGCACGAAGCCGGTGGTATTACACAGCACATTGGTGCCTATCACGTGAATACCGATCACGGCATGATAAGTTTTCTTGATACCCCGGGCCACGCGGCATTTACCGCGATGCGCTCTCGTGGAGCGAAAGCAACGGACGTAGTTGTCCTAGTAGTCGCCGGTGATGACGGTGTTAAGCCACAAACCGAAGAGGCTGTGCAGCACGCGAAGGCTTCCGGTGTGGCGTTAGTAGTAGCTGTCAACAAGATGGACAAAGAAGGCGTCGATGTAGATCGCGTTAAGAACGAATTAGCCGCCATGGAAGTTATTCCAGAGGATTGGGGTGGCGAGACGCAATTTATAGAAGTGTCGGCCATTACCGGTGCGGGTGTCGATCAGCTGCTAGAAGCTATCAGCCTACAGGCAGAGCTTTTGGAGTTAACGGCCTATACCGATGTTCCTGGTCAGGGTGTAGTAATTGAGTCTAGATTAGATAAAGGACGCGGGCCAGTCGCCTCAGTTCTGGTGCAGAACGGCACACTAAAAACAGGCGATACTGTATTGGCTGGTCATGAATTTGGCCGTGTCCGTGCCCTGGTTGACGAGTCGGGTAAGATTATTAAAACTGCGGGTCCTTCTATTCCAGTTGAGATTCTTGGTCTCAATGGTGTGCCAGAAGCGGGTGATGAATTTGTTGTAGTAGCAGATGAGAAGAAAGCCCGAGAAATCGCGGAATTCAGACGCACGCGCCACAAAGATTCATTACAAGCATCGCAGCAGTTGAATTTAGTTGAGAATATGTTCGCGGGTATTGGTAAAGAAAACCTAAGTGTCTTCAATATTATCGTCAAGACCGATGTGCGCGGCTCGCTTGAGGCGATCGTAGGCTCGTTGCAGAAGCTCAATACCGAAGAGGTTGAAGTTAACATTGTCGCCTCAGGTGTGGGTGGAATATCTGAGACCGACGCGCATTTAGCAGCCACATCGAAGGCTATGGTTATTGGCTTTAATGTACGGGCTGATAGGTCGTCGCGCGATATTATTGAGAAAGAGGGCCTTCAACTACGTTATTACAATGTCATATACGATGTGATTGACGATGCGAAGGCGATCATGAGCGGGATGCTCGCGCCAGAGATTCGCGAAGAGATTGTTGGTGTGGCCGAAGTTCGCGATGTGTTCAACTCGCCGAAATTTGGTCAGATCGCTGGAAGCATGGTTATCGAAGGTACTGTCTATCGCAGCAAGCCGATACGTGTTTTGCGTGATGATGTGGTTATCTATGAAGGCGAGCTCGAATCACTGAGACGATTCAAGGACGATGCCAACGAAGTTCGAAACGGCATTGAGTGCGGCATCGGCGTTCGTAACTACACTGACGTTAAAATCGGCGACAAGATTGAAGTTTACGAAACAACCGAAGTGGCGAGGAGCCTTTGAGAATAGACTCTCAAGCGGGTAACTAATCGTGGCAGATATGTCTCCAAGAGTGCAAAGGGTAGCTGATCAGATTCAGCGAGAACTTGCATCGTTAATCCAGATGGAAGTAAACGATCCTCGAGTTGGCATGGTTTCGGTTACGGGCGTAGAGGTGAGCAGAGATTTAGCTCATGCCAAGGTGTTCGTGACGGTATTGAATACCCTGACTGATGATTCCCAGATAAATAAATCTACACTTTCTTCTCCTGGTGATCTGGACAAGCTAGAGATAAAAGAGAATATAGATGCGTTGAATAAGGCTGCGGGGTTTTTGCGCTCCTTATTATCGAAACGACTGAGTACTCGTTCGGTACCCAAGCTACGCTTTTACTACGATGGAAGTATAGAGCGCGGGCAGCAGCTTTCGAGCTTGATAGATAGTGCATTAGCGGCCGATCAAGATTCGCATTCTTGAATTTGTTGTCATTAGAGTTGTTGGGGATGCAGATTGGCTAAGCGCAAGAAAGGCAGAAGCATCGATGGCATCGTCATACTAGACAAAGCCATAGGCATTAGTTCAAACAGAGCTCTGCAGGTAGTAAAAAGAATTTTTGATGCCCAGAAGGCAGGGCATACAGGTAGCCTAGACCCATTGGCAACTGGAGTGCTGCCACTGTGTTTAGGTGAGGCAACCAAAGTATCTCAGTTCTTGCTGGATTCGGACAAGAAATATAGAACTGTTATAAAGCTGGGTGTTAGAACCGATAGTGGCGACAGCGAAGGAAACGTACTTGAAAGTTGTGCTGATTTTGATATCTCACAACTGCAGATTGAAGAGGCTCTAACACCTTTTAGGGGCGAGATTGATCAAGTGCCGCCTATGTACTCCGCCTTGAAAGTAAACGGAGTGCCGCTGTATAAGATGGCGCGTAAAGGCATATCCATTCATCGAGAAGCTCGCAGGGTGGTCATTTATAGTATTGAGCTTACGAAGTACGAAAAAGACGAATTGGAACTGGAGATCGCCTGTAGTAAGGGTACCTATATAAGAACCATCGCCGATGATCTCGGTCAGGCCCTGGGATGTGGAGCGCACATCATAGCTTTAAGGCGGACACAAGCAGGTGCATTCACAGAGGCAGACTGCGTTACAGCGGATAAGTTAAAAGAAGAATTTGAAAATGGTGGCTTGGGTGTCATCGATGAACACCTGATCCCAATGGACAAGGCCATCGCGGACTTGCCAGAAGTTGTACTACCAAGCGCTACGGCTAGCTTTATCAAGAATGGTCAGCCCGTTTTGGTTAGACACTTGCCAGAACAAGGCTTAGTAAGATTGTACGAAGAGGAGCAATTTATCGGTATTGGCTGTATCGATGATGATGGGAAGGTCGCTCCGCGAAGGTTAATAGTCGCGCACTGAGCACTGTGTACGATGCCAAGCTACGGAATTCAACAGGGAAAGTATCAGGTAACTACTAATATGCGTGGTTATTCTGAGTTTAAACGGAAGTTGTAGTCGCGCATTTTCAGCGACGTTTTTAATTGCATATTAGGAGATAGAAAATGGCTTTATCAGCTGAACAGAAAGATACAATCATCAAAGACTACGAGCAGAGCGAAGGTGATACAGGTTCACCCGAAGTGCAAGTGGCTTTGCTGACAGCAAACATTAATGAACTGCAGTCGCATTTCAAAGAACACATTCACGATCATCACTCCCGTCGTGGGTTGATCCGTATGGTGAATAGCCGCAGAAAACTGCTTGATTATTTAAAGCGCAAAAGCCTAGAACGTTATGCGACTTTGATTAAGCGACTTGGACTACGTCGATAACTGTTACTTTAACTAGTTAGATGACAACCAATCGTAAATATCTGCGTAGAGCCTGATGAGTTGGCTCTGCGCCTAATTAAACAATTAGGAAAAATATTATGTTTAACCCAGTAACTAAGACGTTTCAATTCGGTGGCCAGACGGTCACTTTGGAAACCGGTAAAGTAGCGAGACAAGCAACAGGTTCTGTTGTGGTAAGCATTGGAAATACTACGGTACTAGCGACCGTAGTAGGCAGAAAGAAAGCTAATCCAGGTGCAGCTTTTTTCCCGTTGACGGTTAACTACCAAGAAAAAACCTACGCTGTAGGCAAAATCCCTGGTGGATTCTTCAAGCGCGAAGGCAGACCAACTGAGAATGAGACACTAACATCACGTCTTATCGATCGCCCTATACGTCCTTTGTTCCCTAAAGGGTTCATGAATGAAGTGCAGGTAATCTGTACAGTAGTTTCTGCTGACAAAGATGAGCAGGCAGATATTGCAGGTTTGATAGGAGCATCAGCGGCCTTGTCTATTTCAGGCATTCCTTTTGCTGAGCCTATCGGTGCAGCCCGTGTCGGTTATGATGCTGAAACTGGCTATATGCTTAATCCTACTAATACACAGCTGGAAACATCGCTTCTCGATATGGTTGTAGCGGGAACGGAATCAGCGGTACTAATGGTCGAATCTGAAGCTAAGCAGTTGAGCGAAGATCAAATGTTGGGCGGAGTTCTTTACGCGCATCAAGAAATGCAGGTTGTAGTCAGTGCTATCAAAGAACTCAAAGCCGAAATTGGCAAGCCATCATGGGGTTGGGAGCCTGAGCCGGTTAATGAAGAATTAACTGCTGCCGTTGCAGCTCAAGTAGGAGCTGGTGTTACTGAGGCTTATCAAGTTTCTGACAAGATGGCTAGGCAGGATGCTCTTGGAGCATTGAAGACACAGGCTGTTGAGCAACTAGCTAACGAAGAGTCAGGTGTTAGTTCCGACGACGTAAAAGATGTTTTTGCGAAGCTGGAGAAAAGCACTGTACGCAACAGAGTATTAGACGGCAATCCGCGTATCGATGGTCGAGATACAACTACTGTTCGGGCAATCGAAGTAGAAACTGGAGTGCTTCCTAAGGCTCACGGTTCTGCTTTGTTCACACGGGGTGAAACACAGGCCTTGGTTGTAACTACACTCGGCGCACTGCGTGATTCGCAGCTTATCGAAGACCTTCAGGGTTCGAGAAAAGATCCATTCATGTTGCACTATAACTTCCCTCCCTACTCAGTAGGCGAGACTGGTTTCATGAGCGGCCCTAAGCGACGTGAGATTGGCCACGGCCGTCTTGCTAGACGTGGTGTTGCTGCTGTTATGCCTCCAGAAGAAGAATTCCCGTACGCGATTCGGGTAGTTTCAGAAATTACCGAATCTAATGGTTCAAGTTCCATGGCGAGTGTCTGCGGAAGCAGCTTAGCAATGATGGATGCTGGTGTTCCTATCTCGGCTCCAGTTGCCGGTATAGCAATGGGCCTTATCAAGGAAGGCGAGCGTTTCGCAGTTCTAACAGATATCCTTGGTGACGAAGATCATCTTGGCGATATGGACTTCAAAGTTGCGGGAACAGCCGCTGGTATCACTGCTCTGCAGATGGACATCAAGATCCAGGGTATTACCGAAGAGATCATGGAAATCGCTCTCGAGCAAGCTCATACGGCTAGAAATCATATCCTAGACGAGATGAATAAAGTGATCTCTACTGCTAGAGAAACGGTTTCTGACAACGCGCCAGCAATGGCAATGATCAAAATCGATACAGACAAGATTCGTGACGTTATTGGTAAGGGCGGTGCAGTTATCCGTGGCATTACTGAAGAGACTGGCGCATCTGTTGATATTGATGACGACGGCAATGTTCGTATCTATGGCGAAGACGCAGACTCACGTGATGCTGCACTCGAAATGGTTAATGCTATTACAGCAGAAGCTGAAGTAGGCAGGATCTACAACGGTAAGGTAGCGAGGATCGTCGACTTCGGCGCGTTCGTTACAATCTTGCCAGGTAAGGATGGCTTGGTTCACATCTCTCAAATCTCGCAAGAGCGTGTAGAGAATGTAAACGAGCATCTAGAAGAGGGTCAGGACGTTCTAGTTAAGGTTCTAGATACAGACGCTAGAGGCCGTATCAAGCTGAGCATCAAGGAAATCAGCGAAGAGGAAAGAGCTGCACACGTAGCCTAATTCTCTTGACGATCTAAACAAAAAGCCCGGGCATTGCTCGGGCTTTTTCGTTCTAGGCTATTAATAATCTACTAAGGATAGGTTCGCAGTTCAAACCTACGTAGTCGAATGCTCGCTGTTGCGAAATTCCGAAGGTGTCACTTTATATCGTTCCTTGAATGCCTTGTTGAAGACAGACAATGAGGCATATCCAACGTCCAGAGCTATCGTAGATATCGGTGTATTGGTATCACGCAGTCGTGTAGATGCATCCTCGATGCGATAATTATTCAAGAATTGATTGAAGTTTCTAAACTTCAGCTGTTGGTTGATTACTCGTCGCAATCTATATTCCTGAATGGACAAGTTCTCCGCTAGGTCGGCAATAGTAAGACCGGTGTGAGTGTATAGCTTGCCTCCTTCCATCGTCTTTTTAATCTTCTCTAGTAAAGCCGGATCAACATTAGTCTGTGAGTTGCCATTTGTACTCGTTCTGTCCTTAGCGCTAACTCCGGTTGAGATGAGCGTGGTGGCTTCTTCGCTCAATTGAAATATGCGCTGGCAGAACAGAAACGTCACCACTAATATATAGAGTGATACTAGATAGTTTGGCACATCGGGCATTAGATTTTGGTCCGGTTCTAGAATGAATCGACTGAACAGATTGATGAAGTCGGAACCAACGATGACAACCAACAAGATTCCCATGATGAGTAAGAAGGTAAGCCGAAGACGCCTGCGTTGTTCTAACAAATCAACGGAGTATCCCTGGTACGCTAAATATAGAGTGTGTGCTGCAAACACAAACATGATCAGCTGGGGGATTATCTGTACTACGATAAAACTCGCGTCGTTAATAGTGTCTGGGTTCAGGTAAAAAATACCTATTCCGATCCCCCGTGTAAGTTCGAAGAAGACGATTGCCAGCCATGCGCCCGGGTGAACTTTTTCGTTATCGACAAAAAGCGTGAATGCGATGATCCAGAGGATGAAGGGGGCTAGGGTTGCGAGCCTAAAAAGTATGAACAATGAGAGTAGGTTGTTCGAGAAGAAGGGGATTCCTGCTAGCGTATAGGAACTAAGGCAGAAGCAATACAGAGATATTAGTCGCGCAAGTACCCCCTGATTGTGGACCAGAAAAAAGGCTCCAATAAAAATTAGCTGGAAGGAGGCAAGTATCGCAATTAGATCTGGGAGTTGATTCATTCAGAATGAAGATAGATTACTCGGCAGGGCATTGCAACTAGGCTGCGCTTCGCGAGTATCCTGAGTTTTTTTTGCAAATTGCCCGATGTGGGAAAATCCAAATCACTTCAACTCTAAAACTAAAACGGGTTGGGATAGGACTTCTATCCCAACCGTTAGGTAGTTAACTTAGTATCAGCGCGTGGGCCGATGCGTAAGTATTCGCTAGAGTTGCACATCCAAAGAGATGGAAAACATTCTGCCGAAGTTATCATACAGTCGGCTCTCGAAGCCGCCCTGTACTGGCAGACGGCGTGGTTCCCAGTCGAATAAATTGTTCACGCCAACCGTCACGTTTCCTGAGCTGTTGAACAGATCATCGAAAAAGTACGTGTAGCTGGCATTCGCAATATAAGACTCAGGAATCACCGTGCGTGGGGTAAACGCGGAGGAAAAATTACCGTCGAAGGTAAATTCATCGGTGTATTTCGTCAAAAAGCTTGCGGCGTGATCGCCTTTTAGCCAGCCAAAACGTAATGTGGCTACCAGTTCAGGCAATGGTGGCGATAACGCGGTATCCGCATTTCTGCGACCCAGCGCATCGACTATATTTCCATCCAGGCCAGCATAGTCATAGGTCAGGTAGTAGGCTGCGTTCAATACGACGCTGAAGTTACCCCAGTCGCGATAGTCGGCGTTGTAAGAAGCGGTCAGGTCCAATACATCAACCAAGTTTGTGTTGATGTTGTCCGCCACTCGTACTACTTCTGTGATCAAATTGCTTGCTGGGTCGCGGGAGATAGTGAGCGTAGGGTTAGCGTTAACATATCCTACCGCTGCTACCCGACTCGCTGATCCAGGAGTCGCATCGTAGTTGTCTGCGGTGAAACCAGTTGCTGACAGCGCGTCATAGAATTGTTGGTTAGCAATGTCCTGCGCACTAAGCGTTACGATGCGATCCGTGTACTCGATCTCCTGATAATCTAAGCTGATGCTCAGATTTTCGATACCCTCCCAAGTGAAACCAATATTCCAGATATTGGACTCTTCAGGAACTAGGTTCGGGTTCTTAGAGCTACAAGACAGTACGCCTAGCAAGCTGCCGCCAGTTATTGGATCTACACCGGTTCTGTTGTTGAAGCAACCTGTGCGGTCTGCAGGGCCAACATCGGTGGCGCTAGGGGCTAGAAAACTTTCCCCCCAAGAACCACGAACGGCTAACGATTCTATTGGCTGCCAGCGTAGAGCGATTTTCGGTGTCGTAGTATCGATGCCTAGGTCTGTAAAGTCTTCATAGCGCGCAGCAACCTGCATGCTCAAACTTTCCAATATTGGAATCTCGAACTCGGCAAAGATAGCCTGAGTCTTTGACACGTCTCTAGTTGGTACAAGAAGCGGAGCAGTCTTGCCGGAGGAGTTCTGCCAGTCGATACCAAGCTTCTTCAATCGTCCAGTGTCGGTCGCATCCATTCTGTCACGCATGGCGTAACCGAACGCGGCGCCAACTGAACCTGCTGGTAGGTCGAACAGATCGCCAGTAACAACTGAATCGAAAATTATCAAACGGTCGGTCTGCAAGTTTGCGTCGGCACTCTCAAACAACCAGTCTGTAACTTCTTGAGAGTTGTTGGTGTACGAGCCGTCGGAGCGGTCCGCATCGTAGCTTGGAGAACGAATATCGCGGGAAGCAAACGGGTTGAAGTATTCGTCGCCATTCGGACCACCTTGGCCGTTTAGCGCGGCAATCATGCGAATCGCGTTACCGTCATAAGTGTCAACGCGCTGCTCATAGGTTTGGTAACCCAGCCACGCTTCACCCACCCAGCCGGTGTCTCCCACATCGAACATGGCGCCAAACTTATACACCTCAGTAGTGTATTGATAGCGCTCGGGAAAGTAGCCGGTATCGGCAATCTGACTAGGCTTGGCGCCTACGCCCTGCTCGAAACCGTTCCAGATAGTGTAGGTGCCAATGCCGTACACACCCGGTGTGACTGGTGACCCGGTAGGATTAGCAGGGTGATTCGCCGGGATAGTCATCTCGTCATACCACGCGGTCGACATCGGGGTAACCGGCTCGGTGGTAAAGATAGATTCGCGGTAGCTGTCGGCGACTTGAAATTCGAGAGTCAGTTTGTCGGACACCTCATATTGTGCGTTTCCATAGAAAATGTAGTCATTCGCCTCGCGGTTGTAGTCAGTCCACTGTGCATAGTGGAACCCGCACAGTAATCCGCCAGAGATTGGGTATCCACTCTGAGAACTTCCTTTGTCGCCCTTGAAGGTGCTTTCGTTGCCATAGGCTCCACAGTCTGGATCCAAATAGGGGGCGCCACCGATATTGTAGTGGCCAGGTGCTCCAATGAAAGTGGCGTTATCTACCGCCAGATACTTGGGTCGCTCTTCTCGTTGCAGGGGTGTTTTTCTGCCTATCTCTAAAGCGGCTACTACGTTCAAGCCGTTGTCGAAGGTCTTGCCCCACATGATGCCTAGCTTAGGCTCTTCGAAGTCACCGCCTTGATCACGGCTGTAGAATGAGCGTACTCGTAAGCCATCAAATTCCTTAATGGGGATCAAGTTGACCACGCCGGCTACCGCATCGGACCCGTACAGGGCTGAGCCGCCATCCAGTACGATCTCGATTCGGTCGGTTGCGATGTCGGGAAGAATTGCAGACAGCGCGCCTGCATTGATGTTTCTGCGTCCATCGAGAAGTGTAAGTGTACTAGCCGTGCCTAGCCCGCGCAGGTTGAACTGCGCTGAGTTTGAGTCCTGCCCGCCACCGGCACCACCCAAGACGTTGGCTACCGTATCAACGTTTTGCGTATAGGTTAAATCGCGGATGTATTGGCCAATATTGGCTGCACCGTATTGCAGTAGTGTTTCCTGAGTCACGGTGTCGACCGGGCTGGCGCCCGTGAAGTCACTGTTTCTAATGAAGGAGCCGGTGACGACGATTTCTTCTACTTGATCTTCGTCCTGTGCGAGCAAGGTCGCTGGGGTACATAGGGCGGTCGCAATGCTTGTAAAAAGGAGGGACCGGGCCATTTTTCCTGTCTCTTATACACATCTCCGAGCCCACGAGACCGAGGCTGAT
>CAJXQP010000062.1 GCA_913058275.1 uncultured Gammaproteobacteria bacterium
ATGTGTATAAGAGACAGATCCAGATGATCTAGACATTGCCACGCTATACGGAGAGTCTTTGTTCTTGCTTGAAGAACGTCGCGGCTATCGTGCGCTAGATAATCCTGATGTGACAAGACTCCACAACGTACTCCTCGGTGTTCTTGAAAAAGACATCCGCCACCCTGGTGCCTGTCACCTACTAGTGCATGCGACGGAGTCTACGCCTACACCAGAACTCGCAGCACCCTGCGCGCGATTCTTAGGTAGTTCTATTCCCGGCGCCAGCCACATCAATCACATGCCCAGCCACACTTGGAACGAAATGGGCCTATGGCACGACGCCGTGGTCGCGAATACACGAGCGTGGCATTCCGATCAGAAAGCCGCAATCGGAGAAGGCTTTGCAATCTATCCAACTCACAATCTAACGATGCTTTATTACGCTGCGAGCATGGGCGGAGAAAGCGCAGCAGCCGTGCAAGCATCAAAGGACCTTGCCAAGCTAAATAGCAACACCTCGATGCATAGTATGGCGCTCGTTCGCTTCGGTCGCTTTGATGAAATCTTGGATATAACCAATCCGCCAACGGGTGAGATTAATATCAGTATGTATGATTTCTCACAAGGCTACGCCGCTTTGAAATTAGGTGACACTGACAAGGCAAGAGCCGCCATGCAGTCACTTAAGGAGCTTACCGAAACGACTACCGCAAGATTCCGTTTCCACGCCGGCAAAGATATCGTTGGTGCGCTTGCTGGAATCCTCGAAGGCGAGATCGCCTGGAGTGAAGGGAATATAGAAGCAGCAGCCGAGGCTTTCCGACTCGCTACTGACTACTACGATAATCTTAATTACGACGAGCCAGAGCCTCTGCCATTCTCTCCACGACACTGGTTAGGTGCAGCCTATATGGAGCTGCAGGCGTATGACAATGCACTTGAAGTCTATCGCCAAGACCTAAGCGAGCACCCTCATAATATTTGGGCTTTGTTTGGCATTCAGCAAGCGCTAAAAATGATGGGAGAGTCTGATCCTGTTATCGACAAAGACCTTTTCGAAGCCCTAAGTTATGCCGACATCTGGATGCTTAGTACGAAATACTAAGCATCCGTTTCTTAAGCCGATTTGTTGCGTGTCTAGACAGACCTAGAACTTAGCGCGCAATATTTCCGGTGGCTCGTCATCAGAAAAGTGCGGCTGTATGACGTATATCTCATTCCCAACTACGGCGCCCGTAGTCGACTGTCCTGAATAACTGGCCATGCCAGTCAGCCGTGCGGATCTCCAATTGTCGTCACTGGCATACTTCACAGCCCTACTTCTATTATTCGATACTCCTACTAAGCTCCCGTCGGCTGTCCACACTATGCCATCAACACCCGTCGCAGGAACATCCAAGTCGATCAACTCCCAACGCTGGGGATTGTCGACGGGAACTCGGATGAGTTGCCCAGTCCCAGGTGAAGCCAATATTAAGTAGCCTGCAGGATGGTACTCGATGCCATTCAATCCAAATTCAGCATCTAAACCAAAATCGATGAGCACACTCGCGCGATAATACTTGTCTACCTTATAGACGATCTTCATATTGCTATCGGTGACATAGGCAACCCCAGCCTTACTTACCGCTACATCGTTAGCGAAATGGCTAGCGTCAGCTGGCTTGTCTGGAATACTTGCCGCGAGATCAACCATGGCGAGCTGTTCGCCGGTAGCTAGGTTATAGATACCTAGCTCGGCCGCGCCGTTAGGAATTCCCGTATTGGAGTTCGCGACGTACAAGGTGTCACGTGATTCGTCGACTTCGATGCCTATCGAGGCAATTAAGTCTGGCGACGTGATCGCTGGAACAAGCCGGCCACTGGAAGTCACCTCATAGATTGTTCCATCGGCAAAGGAACCTGTGAGAAAGCGATTTCGATTATTGTCATACTCGATGCCCTCTGGAACAAATCCTCCACGCTCAGCTACAATCCTGTCCGGCGCCATACCTGACGACAATTCGTTGGCACAGCTTGTTAATGTAGTTAGCAGAAATATTCCTGCGGTGACTCGCGTATTCATTATTTACTCCTGAAGTAGGGTTAACTGATTAACTGTTCGCGCCTATTCTGTACAGATAGCAGCGTTCATAGTGACGGTCATTGTACTAAACTCTTATACAAACTCGGCAAGAACTTATGGAATTCAATAGTGACAAGTTGTAATCGCGTTGTTTGCGGTTTCAAGAACTAAAAGAGTGCTTCCACAATTACAATTGCTTTGGTCTAATCCCGTATCCACTGCGACAGCAAATAGCTAACCAACAAGAGAGTCACCTGTGATTACCCAGCAAGACCGAAAATCGAATACTCACCACATCTTCGCAGCTGGCATACTCAGCTTATTCACAATGGCTAGCAGTTCGGTACTAGCCGCCTCAGTGATAAGTGCTGACCCTGCTAATACCTGGAACCTAATAATTGCGCTTCTAGTGTTTGCCGCCACCGCAGGTAGTGCAGTGCTAAATATCGCGGCTATCCGCAACTGGGACAGAAATTGGGGGCTGGTTTCAGGATTGCCGCTTCTCGGCTTGCTGCTCTGGGGAGTGATTATAATAGCTGCCAAGCAATTGGATGCTGCTTCACATGCGTTGTGGGCACTGGAAATATTCGCCTGGGCGATGATTAACCTGATCTATATGGTAACGGCGATGACGGCGAAGCGCATGTTTGCCAAGCGCGACGTTGAGGAATCCGCCAGCTCCTAAGTCCTAGGAGTCAGTCCTGAACAATTCGTTACTTGTCTGTAATGGGAGTCTCATTACCCGCCTATTTCGTAAAACCCTATTCGGTTTCAATTTTATCGGTAAAGGTGACTTCCCAGTCGCTGAAACCTCCATCCATACTATAGGCCTCTTCGAAGCCTTGTTCGCCGAAATAGGCCGCCGCCGACTGGCTCATATTGCCGTGATAGCAATACACGAGTAAGGGTTTGCTGGTATCAGCATTCTCAACGAAGGGCTGCACGTTACTATTATCAAGATGTAGCGCTGAGCTAACGTGGCCGTTCGCGTAGGATTGCTCGTCCCGGATATCTATAATTTGCAAGCCATTCTCTGTCGCTGCGTCTAGTAGCGCCCGAGCCTGATGTACATCAATTCGCTTAAATTCCATTTGTAGCGGCACCTCAATTACATTTGCTAAAAAAGCGATGATAGCAGTTTCTACATCTGGCACAGCCTAAGCTGGTGTGGTCACGGGGCATTATCTTGCCGTAACACTAGGTAGACTGTTTAATTAGACAGTATTTGTACACAGCTTATTTAGACAGTTGACATGATTACACTGCCGAAATAGTAACTAGAGCGCTTATACAATGCTAAATAGCAAGCAACTCCTTGAAATTAAAGCAATTTCTAGAGCTACACTGAACAACTATGTTGCCTTAGGCATCCTACCCAACCCTGTAATCAGGACCCCTGGCGAGAATGAGGGACGGGCTACACGCCTTGGTTATTTCGACGATGCGGCGGTACAGCGCATACAACAAGTGCAGCTACTCAAGAAACAAGGGATGAGCATGGCGCATATTGCCCAGGAACTGAGCGCTTCCCTAGCTCCAGATAGACAGAGTGAGCCAACTATCGACTCTGTGGCTGGAGCCAGTGAAAAGAGCGTCAATACACTTCAGGATACAAGAATACAAAAACTATCTGCTTTTCCTTTAGAGGTCGGCCGAGCATCACCAGGCAAACCTCTACGCCCTAACCATCTGTCTTTTGATGGCAGTATCGAGGATTTGCCGGGACCGGCGTATATGGTCAGCAACAACTTCGAGTTGATCTGGTGGAACAACAAAGCCCAACACTCATTCTTCGATCATAATGATCAAATGCCCCGCGACCTCGGACCCCGCAATCTTCTGCAGCTGCTATTTGGGACTGAAGCGGCTAGCGATGCTGACAGAATGCGCGAATTACTCATGCCGCACTTAGCAGCAGCTAAGAAACGGTTGAGTCAGCAGGCCCTCATGAAGATTTACTCGAGCTTAGATAGGCGTCAGCTCGGTATTCTGAAAGACGTGTATGAGGCAACTCAGCCGGCAGGCAAAGAGCCGATGACTCACTTCCCGGCTATGCTGCGCGATGGCAATGGAGAGCTCATGCCTCATGATCTGTATACATGCTTCTACCGCGAGGGGATATTCTTCACATACAGCCCCGTAATTTTGGACGACGACTATCTCCTGGAATTTCTGAGCACGCGCAATCAAGTTATCAACGAACTGCTGAAGCAGCGTAAGCCATATCTCACCTATGTCACAGCGATGGTGGCAGACGTGCAAAATTCGATCAAAATTTGCTCAGAACTACCTGCCGAAGAGTATTTCGAACTGATCAATAATATCTGGCAAGAAAGTGCGCCAATTTTTCGAAAATATTATGGCACCTACGGTAAGCGCGCAGGTGATGGCATGGTGTATTACTTCTTCCCGCAACCTGACTGCGACTACAAACTTAACGCGATAAAGTGCTCACTCGAGCTCCAGGAAATGATGAAGGGTATCACTCAAAAGTGGCAAGCACGCAAGGGATGGTTCAGCGATATATTTCTAAACATTGGCCTCAACGAGGGCCAGGAATGGTTCGGTAGCTATCACGCTGGCGGTCATGTGGAATTCACTGTTCTAGGCGAGACAATAAACTATGCCTCACGCATTAGTGACTTCGCAAGAAATGGATCAGTCTGGGCGACGAAAAACATGCTAAATAAGCTGCCTCAGCACGATAGAGCGAAAATTGATTTCGGGGTCTCACGCAGGACCCAGAACGATGAGTCAGTATTCGTTAGCAACACTTACTCCAGCGTAAGCAATCTTATTGACGAAAGCAGCCATACAAGCGGTAAGTTTCAAGACATCGGGATGATTCCGATAACGGAAATTAGAGCGATGGAATAGGCGACGCTGCTTTATAGCATAAGAAGCATGGCTAAAGTAGAGACGCGCTAATCAGAAGGAAGCCGAACGCAGCTATGCTTCCGCTAATCAGCGCATAGGGCAATTGAGTTCTAACATGATCTATATGGTCAGTAGCCGACGCCATTGAAGCTACGACCGTCGTATCGCTAATCGGCGAGGCATGATCTCCAAACACCGATCCAGACAACACTGCCGCTAGAAATAGCGAGCTATTCAAATCCAGGGGCACGGCGATCTGCATCGCCAGCGGTATCATTATCGCAAACGTACCCCAGCTGGAACCAATCGCAAAGGCGACAAAGCCAGAAATAATAAACAATAGAGGCAGCAGCAAAGCTAACGGAATATTTTGCTGTACAAGCTGCGCGACATAGGCGCCAGTTCCCAAAAGGTTCGCAACATCACCCAATGCCAGCGCGAACAGCAAGATCATCGTAACAGGCAACAGTCCTCCGGCACCCTTTAAAAATATTTGCATCAACTCTTCTAGATTCAATCGCCTCTGCTGCAAAGCGAGCGCCCAAGAAATAACGAGCGCTGCCAATACAGCCCATAGAACAGATGTGGAGCCTGAGCCTGCACTAAGGTCACCGTCGCCAGTTACAATTAGGCCCAACGGCATACTGATAACCATGACTGCTATAGGCACAATCATGAATCGTGCTTTGTCCGCATCAGTGCGCTCAACTTGTTGGGAGAGAATTGCAGAATCGATCATCGGCGTCGCATTCGGCCAGAGAAATTCACCACCTTCGGTACGTACCTGCGCTTTCTTCATCGGGCCGATTTCTATGTTTCTAGATATGACGAAGCCGCAAAAAAGTATTACGACAATCGGATAGATATTGAATGGTATGGCATAGAGAAACACGTCGATTGGGTTGTTAATCTCGGAGGAGCCTAAAAGGCTAATTATCACAGCACCCCAAGCATTCAAAGGAATGAGCACGCAAATAGGCGCCGAGGTTGAATCGATAATATAGGCGAGTTTCTCGCGTGATATTTTATAACGATCGAAAAGCGGCCGCGAGATCGCTCCAGCAATAAGTAGCGTGATGTTCGATTCGATAAAGACAACAATGCCAATTGAGTAGGCTAGCCACTGTGCGCGTTTGCCATTCGTTACCCAGTTACGGTGCTCTAGCAAATGAATGAAGCCGCGCACACCGCCAAGCTTCTCGATAGTGGCAATCAGGCCACCTATGATGAGCGTGAACATCAGCACGCGCGTGTCGCCTGCATCGGAGAACACATTCACAATACCGTCTAGCGCTAAACCGATGCCCGCCAAAGGATTAACAGACTCGAGCAAACAGAAACCAATCCATATACCCACACTCAATGAGAGTATTACCTGCCGCGTAATAATCGCCAGCGTAATTGCCAGCAGCGGAGGAAGGACAGACATCCAATTGGCTTCATACATAGTTAAGATACATAGTTAAGATACATAGTTAAGATACATAGTTAAGATACATAGTTAAGATGCCTAGCTTGGAACCCTAGCTCAGGCCGTTTCTCTTGATCAAACTAAAAGCTCGGCAACGCAGGCTAGTTCGCGAATAGAGCCAGTATAGGCAATACCCTAGCGATACGTAACCGTAGCTCGTTGATATTTTCTTGCAGAGAACGAAAAGCTGTCGCTAGAAATCGCTAAACTAGCAACTTCTCACTTCTACCTCACCCACTCCAACTTCGATATCAATCTCAAGCTCACCCTCACCGTAGTAATAGGAATCGGAGCTCATGAAGCTGCGCTCATTATCTACCTGCTGGTCAGAAAAGCCTTTTATAGCCGTCTCTCCCACGCCAACCGAGGCGTGTATTCTGGCATAGTCGGTGTCATTGATTTTCACGCGGATTGAACCAACCCCGACCTCCATAGTGAGATTATTAGAGAGGCCCTCTAGCTCGATTTCCCCAACACCAACGTCCATGGCAACAGCTAGTTTCGCCGGCAATTTAAGCCGCCAGTGCTGCTATATATTCTGATCGGAGATGCCTAGGTAGACGTTGGTTTCGCTCGTGCGGACTTGCAATTCAACGCTGTCAACATCGCCCCGCCGCCACGCGAACCAATTCCCATCAGATTCGAGCTCTATCCCCAACTCGATTTCGTCACCTGAGTAGAACTCAATTTCCATCTCGGCGGCAGACGCCTCTATCTTAACCGATGCGAGTAAGGCCGCATCGATCGTGCGGGAGATCTTTTTGTAAGATTCAGCTAATAGCGATCCACTGAAGAATAGCGATGCGGCGAATGTGGTCAATATTGCCAATTTTCCCGCGTTTGAATTACCCATAGGGCAAACCTCGATAGCTTAAGAGAGTTGAGAGTATCTAGTGTTTAGACGCCCTAGCTAACAATTAGTTACAACCTCGATGCTATTGTCCCCGATAGATATCGCCCCCTGAGTTTGCCACCCAAGGATAACCGTCAGGCCCGACGCTTATCTGCCTAGAGCTGCCAGGCACACGAATCCAAGCTGTCCCGCTCCAGCGATAGATGTGGTGTCCCCCGTCGTCCTCGCTAGTGCCTACGATCCACACGGAGCCATCTCCGCCGATGCCGATGTCTCTAGCCTCGCCGCAACGCTGTATCCAGCGCCCTGCGATGAGCTGATGAATATCATTGGTATGGTCAATAACCCACGGAACGCCATTCGGATCCACGTCTATACGCACCCCCGAACCTCGTACGCCAACCCAATCTCCCTCGTCATACAGATAGGTACCGCCGCCAGAGGTAACCCAGACGCTGCCATCAGCCCCAATGCCGATATCTTGGGCATTGCCGCCCATTCGCTGCCATGTACCGTCCTGCAAGCGCTAGATGCTATGTGAATCGTTCACTATCCACGGAATACCATTCGGGTCCACGTCGATTCGCAGCGCTCCGCCAGCAACACGCTACCAGGTGGTTCCCAACCACTGATAAATACCAAAGCCACCGCCTCGCTCATCTGTGCCTATAGCCCATCCAGAGCCATCCGCGCTAACGCCTATATCCGAGGCATTACCCGGTAGGCGCTGCCACTGCGGCTGTGTATCGAGGCCAAGCAGATTGCTTGAGATCACTGCAGCGTGAACGCCGAAGTCTAGAACCTCAAATACCGTTGCAGTGCTGACTTCGTGCTCGATCAGGAGCAGTTCAAGCCAGTAGGCAAGTCCGTTTACGTCGATATCCGTTACAAATAACTTATTGTCCGCGAAGCTGCCGCTATCAAGCGAGTCGCGTAGCGCCAAGGGCTGCGATGCGATCAGCTCGAAGCGAATGGGATCACTATCGGGAGTGAGGGATAACTCGGCGCTGTACGCTGTCTCATTGCTAACAACATAGGGAAGTGTGAGCACGCCCTCATTCAGGCTTGGGCGCTGAGCTGATGCGGGATTAATAGAAAGGCAGGCAGTAATTAGCAGTGCAAGTAAGACCCAGGCATTGAGCCCTTCGTATCGTATCGACTTGAGGGGATGGCATTGATGGGATCCTGCATGACTTTCTCCTCCTATTGAACCCTAGCAGACCGTGGTACTGGCGCCCTGCCTTAACACCGGGCCAGCCAGATAATCAGTACCGACCCATTAACATGAATTATGAGGATGGAAAACTGAACAAATTATGAATATTTGAAAGAAATATATGCATTGATACCACAGCTGTAAATTTAAATGTCTACTCCGCACAAATATGATCTGACAAACACTCTATACCCCAAAGGGAGAAGTCTATACGTTTTAGTTTTAATCAACTAGAACGATTGTTCAGAATTTACCAACATGAATTTTTTGTTGCCGCCTTGTCAATAACACGCAATGGATCAGCCGCAGAAGATGTCGTTTATGACGCCCTGCTTGCGGTCGCCACGCTCGCGACTCCGCCCGAGAATTTGAAAGCTTATGTCTATCGCGCAATTCGCAACAAGGCGCTACACCAAAAAAAGTAAGCACAGCGCCTCGACAACTCCGGCTTAGATTTGGACTACATCGACCGACTTAGCATGAACGAGCTAGACGTCGAAGAAAGAATTTTTGACGAACAGGCGCTGGAGAAATTAGATGAGTGATAATAAAATCGACCTGAAATCTGCAATGCAACGGCATGTGTTTGTGAGACCGAGTGAAAATTATTTGGATGCTGGCACGAACATCATTCGACACAATTATTCCATCCGCACTTTCTGGAACTCACACCTAGGCAGAGCAGTAAGCGCCACGCTTCTTCTTTCGCTTAGCTTGACTTGCTGCTAGCAAACAACCCCATAGTCAGCATTGTAGAAAGCCCCCAGCTAACACCAATCGGTGAACTACAAGCAACTGACATCACCGAAGCTGGCTCCGTTTATCGTTTTCTGTGTCTCACTAAAAAAAGTCGCTATCAACAACTCTCTTAATCTTGGCGAGCACAAGGGCTTTGGTGAATGGGTTTTCTTTCAGGCTCCCAACAATTATCAGGTAACGGTCTTGCTCCTACCCCTGCGCGATTGGAATGCCATCGGACCATTCGAAAAAGGCGTCATCTCCTTACAACTGGGCGAAGACGAATTGATGGAGCTACGGGGCGCGGATATCGGGCCCTCTAGCCTAAAACGGGCGGCCCTTTCCCAGAGTACGGCAATATTCAAAAGCTCGGAGCGAACAATGTATCGCCAAGCCTAGCCCGTCAAAGTGAACCTTCATTAAATTCACAGGCCCTATTGGCATCCAATGTTCCCAGCGGAACTAACGAGGCAGCTTCCCTAGCGTCTTTACTCCTTGATGAAGGTTCATGCACAGATGTTCTAACGTCGCAAGTGTTAGGCATCACTGAGCAGACCCACACCAAGATCTTCGATGCCTTGGTGCCCCAGCGAAGGACTGTAAGATCAGAACAGCAGGCAGTGGATTTGTTCGTCGAATTTGGCGTCGATAGGATAGAGGCAGAGAAGCATTCAACTCATTCGCTGTGCGCCCGAAAACAAATCAGGCAGAGAAGCTAACGCGCGATTATAAACCGGCAGGCACCCCAAGCATGGTAGTCAATAGAGAATACCTTGTGTCTCTTGCCGGACCTGTAAATACCACACAAGAGGTGTTGAGAGTCGTGGATTTCTTGGCTGAGAAAGAGGGAAATTAATTACTGAAATAGACGCCTTGATCGCAACTACTCTCAGGCGTCCTATACTTTTTTAACGAACTGCGACTTAAGCTTCATCGCTCCAATACCATCGATCTTACAATCAATATCATGATCGCCATCGACAAGTCGGATGTTTTTAACTTTCGTCCCGACCTTCACCACTGATGAAGTTCCCTTCACCTTTAAGTCTTTAATGACAGAAACCGTATCGCCATCGGTGAGCGCATTACCATTCGCGTCCAGCACTACATCCTCACTAATCTCCGGCTCGGACTCCTGCGACCATTCGTGAGCGCATTCGGGACAGATCAGCAATGCACCATCTTCGTAGGCATATTCGGAGTTACATTTTGGGCAAGCAGGAAGAGTTGACATAGAGTAACGATGAACCTTAGTGGAATTTAGGCGAAGCGCCAACCGATACAGGGCAACGACGCTACAACCAAGGCGGGTAGTTTACAGGAATGGAGTTAAAGCGCGTAGTTAGGTGCTAGCTATTTAGGAAGCGAGGCGGCGCAATCGAATAGCTTCGACGACACTTACGCCTTGGTAGCTTTCCGCAGCAATTTTGTACTTCGTTATCTTTTTGTTCAGCGTGGATGGCGGAACATTAAGCAGCTTGGCAGCATTTCTTTGCATGCCATTGCTAGCGCGCAGTGCTTCGGTAATGCGAATCTTCTCGATATTGCCCAGAATCACATCCAAGGTGTTGATGTTTTTGAGCGTAAGAACCGACATGAGAATCTTCATACGCAGAGATACCCAGAAGATATTGGCATTGCTCTGCAGCAGCATGACGAAAAGGAAGAACATAGTTGCCAGGGGAAGCGTCAATGCAGTGGATGACTCGAAGCCGGCCAATCTAAACAAGAGAACCAGAACTAAGACTAGAAGCATTGGCACGAAAGCGAGTAAATTCACCTTACAACGACTCCTTACTTCAAAATCGTTGTTGGCAAGAACGTGTTTAATAAGAACGCATGCAGAAAAGACCGCCACTAACAAGGGGTATGCAACTGCCGCCCAGTAATACTCTCCTGGTGTTGTTACAACTGACCAACCAATAAACTTGAACCCATCGATGACAAAGCCACCAATATGAGCGGCACTGATTAGTGCCGAAATGCTATATAGAAATACTCTGGCTGTCTTTAGATGTTTGTATTCAACCAACGAAAGCACAAGAACCAAGACAGCAGGGAATACAAAGTAAGCCGAAATCATATACATATGTACAAACGCGAAACTTGTCGGCTCGGACATACTGTAAGTGAAATAACCCAGAAATTCGGAAACGTTCAGCACCAAGAACAACAGGCAGAGCACGGCGAAACTCTCCGATATCTGGCTGTTAATACTTATGTTAAAAAGAATCGCAACTTTTAGGACGATACCTACCAGCGCAATTAAGCCCAGATATAACAATACATCTTGTTCCATTTTCGTTAGGCCCTAAAAGTCGTGGGAGTACAGATATTAACTAGAATCCCCGCCAATTTCTAGAGTAATCATCCTGAATGTGAGCAAAGTCCGTTTAGAGAGTAATTCCTACAAAAGATGCCACGATGCCGCTTCCCGAGCTGGCCATCAGCATTTTCGAGCCTGGCAGCAATCTACCCTGGTCTTTCATCCTGTCGAAGCAGACCGGCACAGTCGCAGAGGCCTAGCTTTCAGTTTTCTGGTATTTAGCC
>CAJXQP010000063.1 GCA_913058275.1 uncultured Gammaproteobacteria bacterium
CACCTCTCTATTCGTCGGCAGCGTCAGATGTGTATAAGAGACAGGTTGATAGGCTGGGTGTGTAAGTACAGTGATGTATTGAGCTAACCAGTACTAATTGCACGTGAGGCTTGACCATATAATCATGAGTTTTTGTTCAGGTGGACTGGCGGTAAGCCGGAAAGTTTGAGAAGACGATGAGATTAGGTTGAGACGTTAACAATCAACTTTGAGATAATCGTAAACAAGATTATAGCGAGTGAGTATAACTAGGCGTACTATCGCACACGCGAGAAAGCGCCTAAAAAGCACAGCAACTTCATTCATTGAATAGTTAAGAATCTGCGGAGTACTCCGAAGCGGGGCAACCTGCTTCTACAGGCAAAAGCCGGTAGAGAGAGAAGAGTACGCTGCGAAAGAATTGCCTGACGACATTAGCGAGTGTGAACCACCTGATCCCATCTCGAACTCAGAAGTGAAAGTGCTTAGCGCCGATGGTAGTGTGGGGTTTCCCCATGTGAGAGTAGGTCATTGTCAGGCATTAAATTAAGAAGACCCCGTTACTGGTTTCCAGTGCGGGGTTTTTTTATGGTTCACTGGAAAGGCTGCCAATGACCGAGGTCATAGTGATTCGGAAACCTCTCCCTTCGGGAGTTGCTTCGCAACTTTTGCGCCGCTGACGCGGCTTTGCGGTCTTGAATGCGTAGCATTATCAGATTGTCCGTAAACGCCCCCCTGAACTTTTGGCACAACTAGCAGATGAAGGTAACTTGAGCTTTACTTTTGCAATACAAAACTAAAATACGGCGGCTGGCGTTTACTTATTGTCATTTTTTGATATCTCCTACTTAGCCAGTAAATTTAGCCTATGCCCGAAGGACCAGAAATACGGCTTGCCGCAGACAAAATTGCGAAGGTGCTTGTCGACAAGCCGATACTGTCATTCTTTTTTGGATTACCAGATCTAGCTCGCTGGGAAGAGGATTTTGCGTCCAGCTACGTGATTTCCATTGAGACTCGAGGCAAGGCCTTGCTAACACACTTCGCAAATGGTTTAACTATATACTCTCACAACCAACTCTATGGTCGGTGGTACGTAGTTAAAAGGAATCGTTTGCCATCCTCTGGCCGTTCTTTGCGCATGGCGATACATACAGCCGAGCACAGTGCGCTGCTGTATAGCGCGTCAGATATTAGTGTTTGGGAAACCCAGCGGATTTTAGAGCATCCGTTTTTAGCGAAGCTTGGCCCGGACATATTAAGCGAAGAGCTAACTTGGAGGCAGGTTGCAAGCCTCTTATCCTCGCTTAAGTTTCGCAATCGCGGAGTTGGGGCCTTTTATCTGGACCAAGGCTTTGTCGCTGGAATAGGAAACTATTTGCGATCTGAAATCCTTTTCTTTGCCAAGGTTAATCCCTGGGCTAAGCCAAATCAATTAAGCACTAAAGAGTTAAATCAGCTAGCTAGGGCTACGTTGGACGTGTCTCGCCGCAGCTATAAAACAAAAGGAGTGACGAACGAAGCGTCTAGAGTAACTCAGTTAAAGAAGCTGGGTCAGACTCGAAGTCAATTTCGTCACGCGGTATTCGGAAGAGAATCCCAAGCCTGTTATGACTGTGGCAGCGATATAATTAAAGACAGCGTGGCATCAAGACGACTTTACTGGTGCCCTGCATGCCAATACGAGACCAGTGAGAGACTATGATCCCAGGACAAAAAGACTTTTTATTCGTACCTCTAGGCGGGTGCGGTGAAATCGGGATGAACTTAAACCTGTTCGGCCATGCCGGTCAGTGGTTGATGGTAGACTGCGGAATCACTTTTGAGAAGGACGATACGAACCCGGGAGGTGGCAATAGAGTCGAAATGCCCGACCCAATATTTATTAGCAACCGCAGCGATGCCCTTGTTGGGATGATCGCGACTCATGCGCATGAAGACCACATAGGGGCAATCGCTCATCTATGGCCCCAGCTAAGATGTCCTATTTACACGACGCCGTTTACACGGAATGTATTGCTTCGAAAACTAAGGCAAAAAGGGATTGATGCACCTATTGTGACCGTTCAAGAGGGCGAGACAATCACTCTCGGGGGTTTTAGGGTTACTTGGCTTCCCATTACCCATTCGACTGTAGAAACTAATGCGCTGCTTATAGAAACCTCAGCTGGGCGGGCGTTGCATACAGCAGACTGGAAAATTGATTCAGCGCCTATTGTTGGCCGAGCGTTTGAACCGGATGTTTATCGACGGCTAGGCGATGATGGCATCGACGCAATAGTGTGTGACTCAACCAACGCCAATCAAGCCGGCCATTCCACTTCTGAGTCAGAATTGTTTGAAGGACTGTTAGCAGCCGTTAAATGCTCCACTGGGCGGGTAGTAGTTGCTTGTTTTTCTAGCAATATTGCACGCCTACAAACCCTTGGTCATGTGGCGGAAGTGTCAGGGCGCTATATAGGAGTGATTGGTCGATCGATAGAAGCCATGGTGACGAATGCCAGAATGGCGGGTTACTTGAACGAACATTTCAACCTAGTCGATTCTTTTAACCTAGGCTATCTTCTGCCT
Source organism: uncultured Gammaproteobacteria bacterium (assembly GCA_913058275.1). Lineage (GTDB taxonomy): Bacteria > Pseudomonadota > Gammaproteobacteria > Pseudomonadales > Pseudohongiellaceae > UBA9145. The sequence goes on from CAJXQP010000063.1 coordinate 2,551, forward strand.
AATGAGGTATTGGTTGTGGCGACGGGGAGTCAGGGAGAGTCGCGAGCTGCTTTGCAGCGACTGGCGATGGATACTCATCCGGACATTACCTTAGCTACGGGGGATCACGTGATCTTCAGCGCCAAAACTATTCCTGGCAACGAGATCGAAGTGCATCGATTGGTGGCTGCCCTTGAGAGCAAAGGTATTGAGGTGACGCTTTCAGAGACCAGTTTGCGGCCTATTCATGCATCGGGGCACCCTTGTCGGGACGAATTACAACAAATGTATGACTGGATAAAGCCTAAAATTGCAATACCTGTTCATGGCGAAGCATTGCATATGCAATGCAATGCAGATATAGCAAAATCATGTGGCGTACCAGTGCAGTTGACTGGAAGCAATGGTGATGTGTTTGACATTGTTACTGGCAAAATACTGAAAGAGCGCGTACCAGTAGGTCGGCTCTGGTTAGATGATTCAAAGCGAGAGGCGCTTTTAGCAAAGGTCGAGTAGCGGCGGACTCGCCAGTTCGGCTATGGCACAGATGTATCCCTATAAAGAAATTGGAAATCCAAATGCCGTAACGGCACGTATATTAGTCATGGATAAAGATACATTGTTCTACGACGACGCCTGCCCAATTTGTTCAGCAGAAATGGCAAAGCTAGCGAAGCATCATGACAATGTTCTAGAGCTTACGCCCATTTCCACGCTGCCAGTGGAACACCAGGCTGCGCACGGAACTGCATCTTAGGACCGAGGATGGCGAATGGCTTAAAGGATTAGAGGCAAACGTGCGTGCCTGGCAACATACCCGTTACAGTAAGGCGGCAAATTTGTTGCTCCACCCCATGATTCGCTGGATAGCTGAACTGGCCTACCAAACTTGGCTCACCTATTGCCAATGGGCGCGGAAGCGCAGAGATGCTAAGGATTGATATATCATCTCAAAAACTTGAAACTAATCAGCTCCTTCTGACTCTTGAGAGTTATGTTTTATTCTTTCTTTAGTAAATAGCATTGATAAATTAACTCTCTAAATCCACAACAACCCTGTAGAACCACTGCTACGCGTCAACCACCTTTCCCGAAGACCCAAAGGCAAGTCCGCGTAAATATCGATAGCTTTCTACCACATCAAATGCCTGCCCAGATTAAATAAGTTACATCCGACTCTATGAGCATTTAAAAATCACTACGCCTGATACATTTACTGGTTTGTGATCGATTAGAAATGACCCATTTAGCGTATTGTTACGTATCAATTATAGAAGTGTTTTTTAGTGCTCGCTTCTAAAGAATTTAAGCACTTAAATTCGAGCAAAAAGGATGAACAATGAAATTTCTAAACACGATGCTCGTCGGTTCTTTAGTAATACTTTCTGGGTCGGCGCTCGCGGAAAGCTACGAAGTGCAAATGCTCAATACAGGTGCAGATGGTGTAATGGTTTTTGAGCCGGCAGTTTTAAGTATAAATCCTGGGGATTCAGTTACGTTTAAAGCAACGAATCCAGGGCATAATCCAGAGTCTATGCAAGGAATGACGCCAGAAGGTGCGGAAGGGTGGAAGGGTGGCATGGGTCAAGACGTTACCGTGACTTTCGATCAGGACGGTGTTTACGTCTACCAACGCACTCCCCACCTTATGATGGCTATGGTGGGAGTCTAAGGTCGGCTCTGGACCGAATCTAGAAGCTATAAAAACTGCCGCGACAGACAAGAAAACAGCTTTTATGATGGCTCAGGACCGTTTAGATGGTTACTTAAATCAATTATGAGTTTGTATTATGTTGCGATCTAAAGGGTAGGTGATTTACCTGCTCTTTAGGAAGCCACCGCTATTTTACGTCAGAAGTGGATGACACCGGACTACAAGCGCTGAGCTCATAACTATGGATCGACTAAAAACCTAGTCATAGGCATGAGCGCTCTGCGACCAAGTAATGCGTATTTTCCTCAAGAACCTGCGCAAAGGCTTAATCATGAACAAACTACTAATAACAGTAATTTTATTTTGCTTCACCGCAGGTGCTAATGCGGATATTTATTATTGTGAAGACACTATGAGAGTTTCAATAGACAGATTTGATTTTGAGGCTTTGAATAATGATAGCGATAATTTCATCTCAAATACTTGGCTGATTGATACTGATAAAGGCTGGCGGCGGACAGATAACCCTCACTATGAAGGAGTATGTGAAGTGAATAAAGGTTATACCGTTTGTAGTGTGCGCAATATAGCTTTTGGGGAGGCAATTTTTGCGATCCACCCTGATGGCTCAAATTTTACTCTCGTATATCTCGATTACGGTTTAGATGTATTGGCGTTTGTCGGAACCTGTACTAAGGCATGAGGTATTGACAAGTTAACTCTCTAGATCCACGAGAATCCCGTCAAGTCCTCTCTGTATTGCCACTGCCTTTCCCCAAGACGAAAAGGCGCGCGCTCGAAAAAGTCTGTAATTTTCAGCCGATACTGAGTGACGATCCAAATTGAACAAGTTGTAAACCGTAGCATGAGCACCTAAAAAGCGTTGCGCTCGATGCATCGATTTAAGTTTACGCGTGCCCCGTTCTCTCACTCTTGAAGGCTCGTGCGATAGCTCACATCGATTGTTGGCATACTGCGATGTGTCGTGGGTCGTCTCTGGTATCAATTTCCTGTGAGCTACGTTGTAACTCCTCAATTTGTCCGTGACTATCTTCCTCGGTTCGCCTCGATGTTTCTTCAGCAACCTCCTAAAGAAGCGCTTCGCAGCCTTTATACATTGTTTAGCTACAAGTGTACGTCAAAACGAGATAGTCTAGATTGGAGCGATGGGGAAGCAGCGTGGGCGGCGAGTATCTAGGATAGACCAACCCAAGTTTGCAATTGTAATAGACATCTCAAGCGAGGATCAAACCTTGAAATCCAAAATCAGCAGACGAAATTTTCTTCTTGGCAGCTCGGCTGTCGTTGCGGCCGGCGCCATCCAAGGTGTTCCGGGCTCGCCGTTCTCCCCACCTTTAAATTTCATGAAGAGTGCGCTGGGCCAGAGCAGCATTGCTAAACCGGACTCCGTGATCAGAATGAGTGGAAATGAGAATCCTTGGGGTCCCTCGCGCGCGGCGCTGCGTGCTATTAATGGTGCCATCGATGAGGCTAACCTTTACACTTTTTTCCTTCATGATGAAATGGCAGAGTTGATCGCCAGCCAGCAAAATATTGGGCCCGAGCACGTCAGTGTGGGTTCCGGTTCTGGGGAGATCCTTAAGATGGGCGGCATGTTGGCCAGCATGGACCAGGGTTCAATTGTGATTCCCGACCCGACGTTTGAGGATCTGCCACGTTACGCCGCGGCCAACGGTTCCGAGGTGATTCGCGTCCCCGTCAACGGCAATATGGAAACCGATCTTGAGGCGATGGCCAGCGCCATTCGCCCTGATACCAAACTCGTCTACATCTGCAACCCAAACAATCCCATTCCCAACATCATCGAGAGGAACGCGCTCAGGGACTTCGTACTTGAGATATCCCGTGACCGCATGGTGTTTATTGATGAAGCCTATTACGAGTTTGTCGACAACCCTGACTACAGCACCATGATGGATTTGGTGCGCGATGGCCACCGGAACATCATAATTGCCCGCACTGCGTCGAAGATCCACGGTCTGGCTGGGCTTCGGATCGGATTCGGCTTCTCGCACCCGGATACCGCCGCTGAAATCAATAGGCGAATGACAGGCACGCTCAATATAGTCGGCTTGCGCGCAGCGTTTGCTAGCTACCGTGATGTGGAACACTCCAACTTCGTGTTGCGCACGAACCGGGAGGCACTGGACATCACACAGGGATATTTACGCGAGGCGGGCATACGTCACATCGACTCCAATGGCAACTTCACGTTTATCGAAACAGGTCATGACATCGACGAGGTGCAGGCGCGCTTCCTGGAACACAACATCCGGGTAGGAAGGCCGTTTCCGCCGTTCCGCAACTGGATGCGCCTGAGCATGGCCAAGCCTGATGAGATGCGCTATTTCGTGCAGACCTATAAGAAACTCTATGGGTAGACTCGCGGCTATCCGAGCAAATAGACCAATAAATGGGGCCAGGGTAAAAATACAGTAGTTTTGGCAATTTTAGGGAAGCCTACTAAGCTACGAATTACTGCAACTATTCTTAAAATAAGCAGACCCTGTCACTTATTCGGAGATGATTCTCGATAGGGAGTCAATCCTGCAGTTGATCAACTACATCTGCTTCAGTGAAAATGTTTGTGCCTGCCCCTCCGGCGATTCCCACAACAATTTCATCTCCTATAGTGAGAGTCATTAAGTCTTCAGCGACTAGCAATGGGCCATCATAATCAGTTGCGTTGAGTAGTTGATCTGACGTCAATTCAGGTGGAATGATGTGTGAATACACGCCCAGGCGTGGCCGGGTTTGCTCAAATATCGCTGCCACCTGAGCCGGAGTAGAGTGAACTGACAAGCTTACATTAGCGAGTTGTGCTTCAGGAGAATTTCCGGGGGCGGGCATCTGAACTTCATGAATAAGAACATCCGCATCCATGCTGTGCTGTATGATGTTGGAAGATGCAGTCGAGCGAGTGTCGCCCGAGAAAACTACGCTTCTTCCTTTGTAGTCAATGCGGAAACCAAGTGTGGAGCCTTCCATGCCCAGAAGGTCTCCGGTGTTCATATCAATCGGCATATGCTCTACATTGAAGGCTGTTATTTTTAGTCCATTCTTTTCGTAAAAAACTCCGGGTTCAATGTCGTAGGCAATAAGATCAGAACCCTGCTCATGAACTCCAACTGCTTCTCTATAATTTATGTCCCATGCATACGCAGCTTCAAAATTATTCATCATGTTTGAAGTGCCTTCGGGGCCATAAACGGTCATGGGACTCTTTCGCCCAAACAGCCAGCCACTTAGCCACAATCCAGGTACGCTTATTGTATGGTCAAAGTGCAAATGAGTAATAAGAATCAGATTAATATCTGTGAGTAGTTCGAATCCACCTGCTTGAAATAATCGCTCTCGCATACCAGGGCCGGCATCAACAAGTAGTCGTTGGCTTCCTGCTTCTACTAATATAGAAGGCCCATAACGATCGAGTGAGGGGCGTGGCGCACCCGTTCCTAGGAAAGTCAGACTTATTGAATCATCTGCAGCTGAAGCTACATGTGCGAATTGGAGAATAAGAAGGCTAGTTAGTAGATGGAGTGTTCTTCTTAACATAGTGTTAATTGTCTCATTTTGGCCTGAGTATGCATTAGTAAGGTCAAGTCATTCTCGCTCAATTCAGGCAGCAAGAATAGAGGGCAGAGTGCCTTGATCTATCCTTCATCGTTCAACACAAGGCTCCTTTAAAATTCTTATATTTACATTCGTTGGATGCGGGCAGCCCGCGCGTAACCATATCCGTAGCTGAATCGGCGTATAGCGACTAATATTGGTCACAAAGCAGGCAAATTTAGCTATTAGCGTTATTTAACCACGTGACGTACCGATGGTGATCTGGCAATCTATACAGTTCGAAATCCATCAAAGACTCATCACGCTTGGAGAAAGCATGATTCACAGCAGCCTACTTCCCGATATCACTGTACCGGATACGCTATTAACGCCATTTGTTTTACAGCATGCACAGCGGCTATCGAGCGAGCCTGCGCTGGTGGAAGGCAGTACAGGGCGTTCGTTGACTTACGCAGAATTCGCGGAGCAAGTGAAGGCCTTAGCGGGTGGCCTCCAACAACGTGGTTTTGGTAAAGGGGACGTGCTTGCCATAATGGCGCCTAACGTTCCCGAGTATGCGGTGGCATTTCATGGAACGGCGTGGGCGGGAAGCACAGTGACAACAGTTAACCCCACCTATACGGCCCGTGAAGTAAAACATCAATTGAAAGACTCTGGCGCAAAGTTACTGGTCACTGTTTCGATGTTCCTGTCAGTGGCGAAAGAAGCTGTTGAGGGGACCGATGTTGAGGAGATCTTCACTATCGATCCCAGCGATGTCGCATCACTTTCCTCGCTGGCTGGCGAACCATTGCAGAATCAGGTCGAAGTCTCTCCTGATGACATTGTAGCTTTGCCTTATTCTTCTGGAACTACTGGCTTGTCTAAGGGTGTCATGTTGAGCCATCGCAATCTTGTAGCAAATATACTTCAAACCTCTGCGATGTTACCTATCGCGGAAGGCGAAACGATTCTTTCCTTCCTACCGTTTTTTCATATCTATGGTATGCAGGTGCTAATGAATAGTACTCTAGCACAGGGTGGTAAAGTTGTAACAATGGCGCGCTTTGATTTGGAGCAATTCCTCCAACTCTCGCAGGATCACAAGATCAGTCGGGCATTTGTTGCTCCTCCTATTGTGCTTGCTCTGGCTAAACATCCGATTGTGGACAATTATGATTTGAGTTCGTTGCAGTCGGTCTTCAGTGGTGCAGCTCCGTTGGGTGCTGAGCTTGCTGAGGAAGCAGCAACTCGTCTAGGCTGTGAAGTTGTTCAAGGGTATGGTATGACGGAATTATCTCCTGTGAGTCATGCAACTCCGGCGGGTATGTTCAAGCCCGGCACTATTGGTATATTGACACCCTCTACGATGAGTCGAATTGTTGATCCTGAATCTGGAAAAGACCTCGGTATCGGTGAAGATGGTGAGATCTGGGTAAAAGGGCCGCAAGTGATGCCAGGCTACCTGAATAACGCCGAGGCCACTGCGGCAACAATTGACGAAGATGGCTGGTTACACACAGGCGATGTAGGCCATGTAGATGATGATGGCCATTTTACGATTGTTGATCGCCTCAAAGAACTGATCAAATTTAAAGGCTTTCAAGTACCGCCGGCGGAATTGGAAGCCTTGCTGGTAACCCACCCCGCCATAGCGGATGCCGCGGTGATTGGTGTTCCCGATGATGAAGCAGGTGAATTACCTAAAGCCTTCATAGCCCTCAAAGGAGGCGAGTCGACGTCAGCGGAAGAGATTCAGCGATTCGTGGCGGATAAAGTAGCGAGTTATAAACAGATACGCATAGTTCAGTTTGTAGATTCAATTCCTAAATCGGCTTCAGGAAAAATCTTGCGCCGTCTGCTTCGTGATCAATCTTGAATTCCTTTAGGTGAAACACGGTTCCACTTAAGGGTGGCGCTCTGTGTATTGGAGGAGCGCGAAGGTACCGCTAGGGACGGCCGGAAATCGCTAGTGTGTGATGAACAAACCACTAAGGAGTGTGGCGCTGGGAAGTAAAAAAGCTCCAATGCGGCTTCAGAGATGGTTCGGTGCATCCTATCTGACAATGCTTCGTCCGCTCATTTAAAGAAATTCCCGTGCTCGTTACAAAGTCAGTTTGACGGCAGCGCAAACACCCATAAAGTAGCACCGGTTGGCGGATTATTTATACCGGCAGTACGTTCCATATTGTTGGCGAGGAAACTTCCTGCATTTGTCGCTACAGCAACATACTGTTTTCCATCAACTCGGTAGGTGATCGGATAGGAACTAGGAGAATTGTCTAGTCTCTGTTGCCATAGCACTGAGCCATCGGATTGATCGACAGCTCTAAAATAACGATCAACCGAACCGCTAAACAACAAGCCGCTATCGGTAGTGAGATTGCCACTGGCGGGCGGCGCGAATTGTCTTTTCGTCCAAATTACTTCACGGGTTTCTAGGTCGATCGCTTTTACCATTCCCCAAAGACCATCGGTGGACGCATCGGGATACTTTTGCCAGCGTCGCCCGGTGAGGTTGTTGATGCAGGTGTCCTGCATGGGGATATACAAGATGCCGGTGGCGGGGTTGTAAGAGGAGGATTGCATGTTGCGCGCGCCCAATGCATCGGGGCAGATACCGTTCAAGGATAGCCCGTCCAATACTTGGCCCGGTTCCGGGATTGATTGCTGAGTCAGTGTCTTCGCTCCGGTTCGTGGGTCGATTTCTGCAATGACATTTTGCATATCTAGATCTATGGAAAACAGATAGTCGCCGGTGGCGGCGTCCACCGCTTCGAAGATGGCTTCCTTGCCGCCGGTGACAATTGCTTTACGCATCACGCCATCAACCGGCAGCGTTATGATTTGTCTCTCGTAAGCCCAATCGTGGTCGAGTTGATCGTTCGGCATGTGTTGATAATGCCAAACCAATTCGCCAGTATCGGCATTCAATGCGATGGTAGAGTTGGTATACAGTGCATCGGTTGTTACACCGGGCGCATCGCTCCTTACTCTCAGAGAGTTGGTGTCATAAGTTGGTGCGGGTCCGAAATAAAGCAGATTCAGTTCGGCATCATAGCTGCCAGGGTTCCAAACAGATCCACCAGTGCGTTCCTCGAGTGACAGGTTGTTCCAGCTATTACCGCCTGGCTCATCTGGCCTAGCGATGGTGTAGAAGCGCCAGTCTTCTTCGCCAGATTCCAGGTCGATTGCAAGAATAAAATTACCACCGGCTACGGAAGTCTGACCTGTCATTCCAATAATCGCTTTCCCATTTACTACCATGGGGGCAGACTTGAGCTGAAAATCGGTTTCACCTTGGGTGTCAATTTCATGATCCCAGATTAACCTGCCAGTTTTTGCCTCCAGCGCTAGAATGTGAACATCGGAGGTGGGGACAATAATTTTGTCATCAAATATTGCGACACCCTTCTTTGAGCTAGGTCGCACACCGTCATCTAACTCTCTCTGGTAGCTCCATAATAAATCACCATTTGTCGCATCGAAGGCTTGCACTACATCACCATTGCTATAGGAAAAGAGAACACCGTCATGCACCAGCGGTGTCATCATATTGGCACCGGACGGTAGCGACCAGGTCCAGACAGCCTCTAAATCCGAAACATTGCTCTTGTTGATTTGATCGAGCGGGCTATGTCCAAGATTCTCGTGCGTACGTCGCCATATCAGCCAGTCGTCAGCCGGAGGGTTCAATAACATGGCATTGGTAACCGGGGTCAGTCTATTTAACCGACTTACAGGAACCAAGGGTCCGTTTGTGTCGTAGCTGGGGTCGCTTGGATTCAATTCGGTAGCAATTAAGGGTTGAGCAGGAATTGTGAGGCCATTAAGATCCGCCATTGCTAACGGCAGGGGAGTAGCGCCTGCCTCTACGCCATTACGCTGCAGTAAAAAGGCGATAAGCTGGTTATTAATCTGCTGGCCGAGCCCACGAGACCGAGGCTGATCTCGTATGCCGTCTTCTGCTTGAAAAA